>NZ_JBTVWW010000122.1:0-262 GCF_054819825.1 Desulfocurvus sp. DL1XJH-121 | reverse complement strand
CCCCGCCCCTTTGACGCTGAACGCACGGTCTACCGCCAGACGAAAACGGCGCGTCAGCGCATGCTCGCCGGGCGACAGCGCCAGCAAATGCGCGCGCAGCGCCTCGATACCCTCGCCCGCTGCCGCCGCGGTGACAAACAGCGGCGCATCGGGCCAGCCCTGGCGCGCCAGTTCGTCGCGCACCTGACTGCGCACCTCATCGACACGCGCCGCCTCCACCCGGTCGGCCTTGGTCAGCGCCACCGTCAGCGCCGGGCGCCCG
>NZ_JBTVWW010000121.1:0-262 GCF_054819825.1 Desulfocurvus sp. DL1XJH-121 | reverse complement strand
CTCGGCAAGCCGGCGCAGCAGCGCGTCGCCCGCCGGGTGCCCGAAGGCGTCGTTGTAGGCCTTGAAGCCGTCGAGGTCGTAGAGGGCGAGGCGGTGCGGCCGAGTCGTCGTCTCGAGCGCCTCCAGCAGCGCGCGGCGGTTGCCGATCCCCGTCAGCGGGTCGCGCCGGGCCTCGTCCGCGCGGGCCTGCAGCAGCTCCGCGTTGGCCCGGAACAGGAGGGCGATGCGCACGAGCAGCAGCAGGAGCGCCCCGGCGGAGAGC
>NZ_JBTVWW010000120.1:0-262 GCF_054819825.1 Desulfocurvus sp. DL1XJH-121 | reverse complement strand
GATGATCCACCTCTTTGCTGAAAATCAGCCAGGAGGTTTCTTTGCTGCGCAGGGTACTGATGTCGTCCGCCAGCGTAATGCCGCCCTTGGCGTCGCGCAGGTAAAGCGTATTACCGTCGTAGGCAACCTCGGTGTTTTTCAACGCCTGCTGGGTATCGAAGATATTGTGGCCTTTGCCGCCGGCAATCAGGTTATAGCCGCCGGCGTCGCGGAAGATATCGTCACCGTCGCGCCCCTCGAGATAGTCGTTGCCTTTGCCGCC
>NZ_JBTVWW010000119.1:0-262 GCF_054819825.1 Desulfocurvus sp. DL1XJH-121 | reverse complement strand
GCCACGTTGACGCTGAACTTCGCCCATTCACCGGCGCTGCTGCCCGAACTCAGCCAGCTCGTGGTGATTGTGAACGGGGAGGTGGTGAAGACACTTCCGCTCACGCGTGAGACGGCGGGCGGGCTGACCGTGACCGTGCCGGTCGATCCCGCGCTGTTCCTGCCGGGCGACAATCGGCTGAACCTGCGCCTCGTCGGTCATTACACGCGGGATTGTGAGGATCCGTTCCACAGTGCTTTGTGGGCCAGCATCAGCAATGTCC
>NZ_JBTVWW010000118.1:0-263 GCF_054819825.1 Desulfocurvus sp. DL1XJH-121 | reverse complement strand
GATACCTGCATCGGTCGGATCGTCGAGGCGCTGGACAAGGTCGGTGGCGAAGCCCTGATCACCGCCGACCACGGCAATGTCGAGCAGATGGAAGACGCGATGACCGGCCAGGCGCACACCGCGCACACCTGCGAGCCGGTGCCCTTCGTCTACGTCGGCAAGCGTAATGTCAGCATCCGCGAGGGTGGCGTGCTCGCCGACGTGGCCCCGACCCTGTTGAATCTGATGGGCCTGGAGCAGCCGAAAGAGATGACCGGCCAATC
>NZ_JBTVWW010000117.1:0-263 GCF_054819825.1 Desulfocurvus sp. DL1XJH-121 | reverse complement strand
GAAACAGAAGCGTTCACAGATCAACTATCTTTAGCCGGGAAACTTAAAACTGGTCAGCTTACACATAGTTTTAATGTAGGTGCTGAATATAGTCGTGAAGAGACTGAGCGTGGCTCATATAACATCATCTACCCTGGTTATAAGGGAACAACGACAACTGGCTTTGATAATACGTGTAAAAATAATGATGGGTGGTGTACCAGTTTAACAAATCCATCTGGGAATGCTCCATGGTTAGGTTCATTAACAACGAATCCAAAACA
>NZ_JBTVWW010000116.1:0-264 GCF_054819825.1 Desulfocurvus sp. DL1XJH-121 | reverse complement strand
AATTAACGGATCTAATCTATGCCGGATGGCATGATGATTCACACAAAGATTTTGACTTTTTATCTCTTTAATGCTTAAAATGTG
Source organism: Desulfocurvus sp. DL1XJH-121 (assembly GCF_054819825.1). Classification (NCBI taxonomy): domain Bacteria; kingdom Pseudomonadati; phylum Thermodesulfobacteriota; class Desulfovibrionia; order Desulfovibrionales; family Desulfovibrionaceae; genus Desulfocurvus; species Desulfocurvus sp. DL1XJH-121. Next base: position 180 of record NZ_JBTVWW010000116.1, on the reverse strand, counting down.
ATAATCGAGAAATTATTTTATTTGTGCAGTCATCCAAAATATTTATAAATCTTGTTTATATTATTTTATTTTGAGAGTTGTATAAAAATTAATTGGTAAAAAAATTGGTGTCCATCATTAGAAATAGTGTATGGCACGTTATTGACAAAATATTCAGTGAATGTTATTAATATATTAGCT
>NZ_JBTVWW010000115.1:0-265 GCF_054819825.1 Desulfocurvus sp. DL1XJH-121 | reverse complement strand
AAGGCAAATGACCGTCTTTGCCTAACAAATGATTTGAATCTTCTGCCCAAATAAAAGCTAGCATTATATCCCCTCTCTTTATTGTTCTGCTTTTTCTGCTAACTGTGTCCAACGATCCATAATTTGTTCTAAGTGTTGATTCAATTCTTCTAATTTTTTTTGTTGTTTTAATAAATGTTGATAATCATTATTAGGCTGAGCCATTTCAGCTTCTAATTGTGATTTTTCTTCTTCTAGATTATCAATTTGTGGTTCTATTTTTTCT
>NZ_JBTVWW010000114.1:0-265 GCF_054819825.1 Desulfocurvus sp. DL1XJH-121 | reverse complement strand
AGCGCGATCGACGCCCGAAGAACACCGCAACGAAAACAAGGGTATTTACAAGCGGCGTGCAACCCAATAAGATGCATTTAAAATACATCATTAAGATTCTCGTCAAGATCCCAACCCAAGGAGCGCTCCCATGCTGGATAGCCAAACCATCGCCACCGTGAAATCCACCATCCCCCTGCTGGCTGCAACCGGGCCGAAGCTGACCGCCCACTTTTACGATCGCATGTTCGCGCACAACCCGGAATTGAAAGACATTTTCAACATG
>NZ_JBTVWW010000011.1:0-125165 GCF_054819825.1 Desulfocurvus sp. DL1XJH-121 | reverse complement strand
CGGAGACCACAAGAGACTACTCAACCAACTGAAACAATGGACTAAAAAACGGCTGTAGAAGCTCTTAGCTAGGACAGACCCAAAAATAAAGCCCTCCGCCTGTTGGTGGGGGGCTTTTTGCGTCTTTGGTTTGGCCCTGGCAGACCGTTCAAAAATAGTGAGATGCAAGGCGCAAGAAGAATTCAAGACCGACGCGTACTCTCTGTACGCGAGGTTTTGAACTTTTCGTAGCAACGCCGCAGATCGCTGTTTTTCAACGGTCTGTCAAAAGCGGATTTCCTTTATGTCCCTGGCCGCGATGCGCATCAGGCCCCAGGGGGTGCGGCCGTAGAACATGGTCGAGGGGGACATGGCCACGTTCTGGGTGGTGCCGTCCTTCATGGTGACCACGGTCTTCAGGGATTTGCCCTGGGCCAGGACGCGCACGCTCTTCACCTTGTCGAAGTCCACGGCCACCTTGGCCTTGCCCAACTCCACGGGCACCAGGGTCAGGCCCTCCACGGAAAAGTCGTTCACCATGAAGGAGGTGTCCGTGGCGTCCACGATGGTCACGCTGAAGTTCCGGTCCGGGACGGGGATTTTCTTCACGATGTCGGTGTCGCCGAATCCGCCCATGCCCATGCACAGCGGGGCCAGGGCCAGAAACAGGAACAGGGGTGCGATGCGTCTTGCGGCCGTCATTGATGCGTCTCCGTCGTACTGGGCGCGAGTATCGTGAACCGTGTCTCCTCGCGCATGGAATCCAGAAACCGCCCGACTTCTTGCTCGCAGCCCGGGGTGTGCACGAGCTGGAGCACGGCGGCGTATTTGTCCACAACACTTAAGTAGGCCAGATTATCGCAGGCTTCAAGGGCGAACTTGAAGAAGGCGATGTCCGGGGGGGCCATGCGCAGGTAGATGCGCCGCGAGGCGTGGGGCGCTGCGGCCAGCCGAGCGTAGCTGGCGCTTTTGGCCTTGCCGATGCGACGGCGCATCAGAATACCTCGCAACCGGTTTCCGTGACCAGCACCATGTGCTCCCAGCGGATGCCGCCCCATTCGGGGTAGTACAGGCCGGGCTCCACCGTGACCACCATGCCGGGCTCGAAATCGCCCTTGGCCTGGGGGCTGACGCTGGGGCCCTCGTGGGTTTCCAGGCCGATGCCGTGGCCCAGGGCGTGGGTGAAGTGCTCGGCGCAACCGTAGCGCGCGAACACGTCGTGGGCCGCGCGGTAGGCCTCGGCGATGGGCACCCCCGGGCTGATGACCTCGATGGCCCGCAGCTGGGCCTCCTGGGTGCGCTCCAGGGCGCGCTGGAACACGTCCGTGGGCCTGTCGCCGATCCAGAAGGTGCGGGTCTGGTCCGAGCAGTACTCGTCCAGGCGGCAGCCCTTGTCCAGGAGCAGCGGGCAGTTGTCCGTGATCAGGTCGTCGCCGGGCACGGCGTGGGGCAGGGCGCCGTTGGGCCCCACGGCCGCGATGGTGGCGAAGGACAGTTCCGAGGCCCCCTGGTCGCGGTAGAGCTTCTCCACCTCCCAGGCGAAGGCGCGCTCCGTGATCCCGGGCCGGGCCAGCTCGCGCGCCTGCTCGAAGACCTTGTGGTTCAGGGCGCAGGCCCGGCGCATGGCCGCGATCTCCCCGGGGTCCTTCACGTAGCGCAGCTTCTCCACCATGCCGTCCAGGGGCATGAGGCGGGGCATCGCCTTGGCCAGGCCCTGGTGCTCTGCGAAGGGCATGGCCTTGCCCTCGAAGCCCAATGCGCCGGGGCAGGTGTCGCGCAAGAAGGCGCCGAGGCTTTGCTCCACGGGCTGGCGATAGATGAATATCCTGTCCTCGGGCCAGATGCGGCGCGCCGCGTCCAGATAGCGCGAATCCGTGAGCAGCCAATCCCCGTCCCTGGCCGTGACCAGGAGTCTGCCCGCGGACTCGTTGCACTGCGGGTCGTGCAGCTCGAATCCCGAAAGATAGAAACGGTTGGCGGCGTGGGACACCAGCAGGGCGTCCACGCCCTGGGCTTCGAGCCGTGCGCGAAGGGCGTCGCGGCGTGCGGCGCAGAAGGTCGGGTTCATGGGTAATCCTTTGCTGTGTTGCGGGTCCCCCCCCGGATGGGCAAGGGGGGACTATAGCCCCTTGGCCGGGCGAGTGCAACGAGGGGGCCGATGCCCGGGGATCAGGACAGGGGCAGGCTGATCATGCGCGCGGCTTCCCGCCCGTCCGACAGGCGGAACAGCCCGTGCAGCAGGCCGCCTTCATGGGGGGCGCAGCAGGCCGTTGCGCCGTCGCCGTGGCGGATTTCGGCCCTGAAGGCCATGTCCACCAGACCGGGGTTCACGCGCGCGGCGTCGTCGGCCACGGGCTCCAGGGCCCATTGCAGGAGGTGCACGTTGTTCACGTGGGCGTTCCAGTCCAGGTCGGCCTTGCGGGCCCGGATGTCCACGCGCGCGGCGTCCGGGGCGTCGAGGTCCGGGCGGGGCAGGGCCTTGCCCGTGAATTCGCAGGCCTGCTCCGTGATCTCGGGCCGGGCGCTGGATACGAAGTCGGGCATGGAGCCCAGCCTGCGGCGCACCACGTCCATGGCCACCCAGGAGGAGGTCGCCGCGCCCAGGGGCGAACCGTCCTCGGCCGTGAGGGTGAATTCACGGTTGGCCCGGCGCTTGTCCAGGAGCGAAGGCCAGGTGCGCAGCACCGTGGTCTGCCCCAGGCGCGGATAGGCGTTCATGCGGATGCACAGGCGCACCAGCACCCAGGCCACCCCGGCCTCGGCCATGGCGTGGTGGGAGAAGCCGAGGTCGGCCGCGTGGATGGTGGCCGCGTCCTGCAGCCAGTCGGCCACAGCGGCGATGGTCACCGTGCCAAGGGCTCCGGTCTCGTGGATGCGCACGGTGAAGCGCTGCTCGTGGTATGCGGAGGCGTTCATGTCTTGGACTCCGGCGTTTCCATGCGTCCCATGGCCGCGCCCACGGCCGTGCCGGCCATGAGCATGGCCATGCCCAGCCACCAGGTGCGGTAGAAATTGTGCGCCGAGAGCCCCGCGACCAGATAGCCCAGGTACGCGGCCCAGAATCCGGCCCCGGCTATCCAGGCGCCGGATTTGCGCTCGCGGATGCCCGTGCGGATGCGCCGCCCGGTCCAGAAGAGCAGGCCGAAGAGGAAGGCGAAGGCCACGATTGCGCCGATAACGCCGGTCTCGGCCAGGAATTGCAGATAGATGTTGTGAGGATGCGGCACGGGCGGGTCGAAGTCCGGGGGGAAGGACAGGCCCAGGGACTTGTAGCCCGCCTCGAAGCAGTTCACTCCGGCGCCCAGCAGCGGATACTCCTTGAAGACCTCCAGGGCCGTGGTCCAGATGGTCCAGCGCGGGGCATTGAGCAGAATGTGGGGCGTGAGATGGTGCGGGCGCGCCACGAGGACCAGAGCGACGAACAGGGCCAGGGTCAGGAGGCCCTTCTTGAGGCCCAGGCGCAGCCAGACGAAGCCCACGGCCGCGGCGCACAGGCCGAACCAGCCGCTGCGGGCCTGGGCCCCGGCCCACAAGGCCAGGCCCGGAGCCATGATCAGCGCGGAACAGGCCCAGCGCCTGGCCCGGGTCCAGGCCGGGGGCAGCAGCACGGGCAGGGCGAAGAGCGGGGGCAGGGCCAGGGACATGAGGTTGCCGATGCGTCCGGTCTCCCACATGGCCACGAGCCTGGGGCCCGAGATGGGCATGCCGAACACGTCCACCCGGTAGAAATATTGGTATATGCCGTCCAGGCCCGTGTATGCGGTCATCAGGGCCAGGGCCCAGGCCATGCGCCGCAGGTGGCGCGCCTCGCGCACCGCCTCCATGCCCGCCAGGAGGAGCAGGAAGCCTTTGTAGGAGGCGTGCTTCAGGGCGTACCAGCTCGCGCAGGGGTAGATGCTGTGCAGGCCCTTGGCCGCCAGCATGGCCAGGAAGGCCGCAAGGAGCCAGCGCAGGGGCCAGCGCGCCAGGGTGGAGTCCCGGAAGTCCAGGGCGTAGTAGGCCGCCAGGAGGGCGGCGGCCGCAACGGCGCCTATCTCGCGGAAGCTGATGCCCAGGGGGAACAGGACCACATAGAACAACAGGGCCCAGCGCATCAGGGCCAGGCAGGTCTGGGCCGCGGTCTTGCGGTCCGCAAGCGCGGCCTGCAGCCCCGCCATCTACTCGCCGCTCCCCAGCAGCTTGGCCGCGAAGGCCGCGGCCCCGAAGCCGTTGTCGATGTTGCATACGGTGATGCCCGGGGAGCAGGAATTGAGCATGGCCAGGAGGGCGGACAGGCCGCCCATGGGGTTGTTCCGGCTCTGGGAGCTGGGCACGGCCACCAGGGGCGTGGGCACCAGGCCCGCCAGCACGCTGGGCAGGGCCCCGTCCATGCCCGCCACGGCCACCACCAGGCGCGCGGCCCTGAGGGCGGGCAGATGGGGCGTCAGGCGGTGCACTCCGGCCACCCCCACGTCCGCGGCCAACCCGCAGTCCAGTCCGAAGAAGCGGGCCGAGCCCACGGCCTCCAGGGCCACGGGCATGTCCGAGGTCCCGGCCGTGGCCACCATGACCTCTCCCGAGGCTGGCTGGGGACCGTCCAGGCCCAGGTCCGCGCCCAGGGCGAAGAGCCTGGACCGTTCATGGTAGCTGCCCAGGGGGAAGGTGTCGAGCAGGACGCGCCCGGCCTCGGGAGGCACGCGGGTGGCCAGCGCCCGGCCGCCCTGCGCGGCAAGGCCGCGCACGCAGGCAGCGATCTGGTCCACGGTCTTGCCCGTGCCCATGACTACTTCGGCCAGGCCGGTGCGCCGGGCCCGGTCCAGGTCCAGGTCCATGTCCGTGCGCGTCACGGCGTGGCCGTGCGCGTCCCCTCCGGGAACGGTTTCGGCCATGCGGGCCAGGATTTCGCGGGTGTCGTGTTCGGTCATTGAAGGCTCTCCCCCTGTACGCAGGGGGAAGGTAGAGGACTGCGCCCCACAGGTCAATAGGCGGCCGCGTTCCGGGTGCTGGCGTTTTCCCGGGATCGTGCGGGCGCGCGGCTTTCGCGTCCGTTCCCGGGGCTTCCGTTTCCGGGTTCCGGCGGTCGCCTCTGATTGCTAAATATCCGTGGACAGGATAAAACCTCTACCCATGTCGTCCAAGACGATTCTCTTTTTGGCCAAGCCCCAGGCCATGACCTCGTTGTTCGCGCATTTCAAGGATGCCGGCGTGGAGGCCGGGCTGGCGGAAAACATCCGCGGCGCAATGGATTTCGTTGAAAAACGGAAGCCCTCGGTGGTCTTTGCCTGCGCCTCCCTGCCCGGGGTGCGCGTGGAGGATCTCCTGGCCGGGATCGCCGGGGCCGTCTGTTCGCCGGACATCATCGTTTTCACGGACCGCGGTTCCGCGGGCGAGGCCCAGCGCTTCCTGGAGCTGGGCGCCCGGGACTACTGGCTGGAGCCCCTGTCCTGGGAGAAGGTCCGCGCGGTGCTGCCCGGAGACGGGCCCGCGCCGCAGGCCGTGTCCGCCCCGGCCCCGGCCCCGAGCCCCGCCGAGATCATCGGCGGCCATCCCACCATACGCCGGGTCCTGGCCCTGGCGCGCCAGGTGGCCCCCTCCAAGGCCTCGGTGCTCATCTCCGGCGAGTCGGGCACAGGCAAGGAGATGTTCGCCCGCTATCTGCACAAGATGAGCGGCCGCCGGGACATGCCCTTCGTGGCCATCAACTGCGCGGCCCTGCCCGAACACCTCCTGGAGAGCGAGCTTTTCGGCCACGAGAAGGGGGCCTTCACCGGGGCCGTGAACCGCAAGCTGGGCAAGTTCGAACTGGCCAGCGGCGGCACCATCCTCCTCGACGAAATCACGGAGATGGATCTCGGCCTGCAGGCCAAGCTGCTGCGCGTGCTCCAGGAGGGCGAGTTGGACCGCGTGGGCGGAGTGGAGACCCGCAAGGTGGACGTGCGCGTCCTGGCCACCACCAACCGGGATATCGAGGAGACCGTGCGCAACAAGGAGTTTCGCCAGGATCTCTTTTTTCGCCTGAACGTCATCCCCCTGCGCCTGCCCGCCCTGCGCGAGCGCGGCGAGGACGTCATGCTCCTGGCCCAGTTCTTCGTGGACCGCTACTGCGCGGAATACGGCCTCGCGCGCCTGGCCTTCTCGGACAAGGCCCGCGACTGGCTCACGGACTACGACTGGCCGGGCAACGTGCGCGAGCTGCAGAACCTTATGGAGCGGGCCGTGCTCCTGGCGGGCAAGGGCCCCATCGAGGAGCGGCATTTCCTGCTGGAGGGCGACTTCTGGCCCCTGCCCGAGGACGAGGCCGGGGGCGTTCCCTCGGCGTCCGGCGAGGATGCCGACCCCGGGGGGGCCGCCGACGGCGACCTGGGCGGCGCCCTGGAGGGCCACGACCTGCCCCTGGCGGAGATCGAGCGCATCGCCATTTTGAAACGCCTGGAGCAGACTTCGGGCAACAGGACGCAGGCCGCGGAGCTCTTGGGCATCTCCGTGCGCACCCTGCGCAACAAGATCGCGGAATACAAAAAAAGGGGCCTCGCGGTCCCATAAGTTCACGCCCCGCGAAACCGGGCGGACAGAGGTACGAAATGCAGATGCTCAGCACACAGGTGGACGGCTATATCTCCAAGTCGTCCTGGATCAGGAAGATGTTCGAGACCGGGATCGAGCTCAAGGCCAAGTACGGCGAGGACGCGGTCTGCGACTTCAGCCTGGGCAATCCGGACATGGCTCCGCCGCCCAAGGTCCGCGAGGCCTTGGCCTCGGTGGTGGAGGGCGCGGACAAGCCCTTCGCCTTCGGCTACATGCCCAACCCCGGCTACCCCTTCGCCCGCAAGGCCCTGGCCGAGTTCGCGGGCAAGGAGCAGGGAGTCGCCCTCGGCGACGACGACGTGATGATCTCCGTGGGCGCCGCCGGGGCCCTGAACTGCCTGTTCCGCGCGGTGCTCGACCCCGGGGACGAGCTGCTCTGCCCGGCCCCGTATTTCGTGGAGTACGGGTTCTACGTGGAGAACCACGGCGGCGTCCTGCGCTCGGTTCCGGCCAAGCCCTTGACCTTCGAGCTGGACGTGCCCGCCATCGAGGCGGCCATCACCGCCAAGACCCGGGTCATGCTCATCAACTCGCCCAACAACCCTTCGGGCGCGGTGTACAGCCTGGAGCAGATCCGGGCCCTGGCCGCGGTGCTCAAAACCAAGAGCGAGGAATTCGGCAGACCCATCTATCTGGTGGCGGACGAGCCGTACCGCTTCCTGGCCTTCGACGGCGTCGAGGTTCCCTCGGTGCTGCCCGAGTATCAGTATTCCCTGGTGGCCAGTTCCTTCTCCAAGAACCTGTCCCTGGCGGGCGAGCGCGTGGGCTATCTGGCGCTCTGCCCGGACATGCCCGGCAAGGAGCGCCTCATGGGCGGCTTGATCCTGGCCAACCGTATCCTGGGCTTCGTCAACGCCCCGGCCATCGGCCAGCAGGTCATGGCCAAGGCCCTGGGCGCGCAGGTCAACGTGGCCGTGTACGCCGAGCGCCGCAAGGCCATGACCGAGGTCCTGGACCAGGCGGGCTACGAGTTCACCATGCCCGCCGGCACCTTCTACTTCTTCCCCAAGGCCCCGGGCGGGGACGACGTGAAGTTCGTGGCCGCCCTGCAGGAGGAGCGCATCCTGGCCGTGCCCGGCTCGGGCTTCGGCTACCCTGGCTTCTTCCGCCTGGCGTTCTGCGTGGGAGAGGAGATCATCCGCCGCAGCGCCGAGGGCTTCAAGAAGGCCTACCGGCAGTTCGCCTAGCAAGGCCCTTGCACCGTTTCGAAAGCCGCCCCCCCGGGGCGGCTTTTTTTGTCACTTTGTTTTCCTTCTGCGGACAGGGAAACAGGAGAAGCGTTCCATCGTGTTGACGTGAAAAATTATTATGTTATATTTATTTAACTATAGTCAGGGGTGGTGATTAATTTCAAACAAGCAAAGCAGGTTGGAGGTTCCATGCCCAGAAAGCGTGATCCAAAGAAGATGGCTGATGCATTCGTCAAGGAGTACAAGGCTCTCATAGAAAAGTATTACGGCAACCTCGAGGTGCCGGAATTCGAGCCTTTCGGCATGCGGCTTCGGGAATTGCTTCCGCTCCTGCGTGACGACTGCGATCAGATTACCACCACGGCGACCATCTCGATTCCCTGGGACACGGACCCGCCGGACAGGGACTGTTGATCATGCAGCCCACGTTGCTCCTGATCGGGTTCAAGCAGGACCCCCATCTGCGGGAACTGGCCGAGCTCGCAGGGCAGGCCGCATACAAGGCCGTGATCCTGGACCCCGCGGGGGACGAGGACGCCGTGGTCTGCGGCTTTGGACGGGGAGACGGGGTGAGCCTCTACGTCGAGGGCGAGAAGCTGGACCTCGAAGCCGTGGCCGGGGTCTGGCTGCGGCACAAGCCGCTGGTGCAGCATCCCGGCTGGAGCCCCCTGGAGCTGGCCGCGGCCACCTTCAAGCAGGACGAGTGGCGGGTCGCGCTACGGTATCTGTCCGAGGTCCTCGCCCCGGCGGTGTGGATCAATCCCCTGGCCCGCCAGGCGGCGGTGAACTGCAAGCCCGGCCAACTGCGGCTGGCCCGGGACTGCGGGCTCCATGTCCCGGAAACACGGATCACCAACAGGCTGGAAGACGTCCTGGAGTTGTTCAACAGCCACGAGCGGGTGATCTACAAGACCCTGTCCTGGGCCTCGTTCCCCGACCAGACCGGCATTTTGACAAATGCCGTGGACAGAAGCTTCGTGCTGGAGAACGGCGACTCGGTGTCGCGTTGCCCCGGGATATTCCAGCAGTGCGTGGAAAAGGAATACGAGTACCGCGTGACCGTGGTCGGCGGCCGGGTCTACACGGCCGTCGTTCAGTCCAACGCCACGCCCGAAGCCTCGGTCGACTGGCGCCGGGCGCATCTGGACAACATCTTCGAGGCCGGGGAACTGGCCCCGGAAACAGAAAGCCGCCTGCTCAGTTTCCACGAGCGCGCGGGGTTGGCCTACGGGGCCTACGACCTGATCCATTCCACGGACGGACGGGACTACTTCCTGGAGTGCAATCCCGCGGGGCAGTATCTGTGGCTGAAGCACAAATGCGGCATCGACATCACGCCGGCCATCCTGGAGTATTTCGACGGCCGCGCCCGGTCCCCCGGGCATTGAGCAGCGACAGCCGGTTGAACGGCCTGCACAACGAGAGGCGCCGCCCGGGTGGGCGGCGCCTCTCGGCTTGCTGTCGGGCTCAGGCGACGCCCCGGTCCTTGAGGAACGCGGCCAGCTTGCGGTCCGTGCCGTTGATGTGGGTCTTCCACCAGTCCGTGAGGTAGTCCAGCACGTCCTTTGCCAGCCCGGCCGCCTGGTCCTGGGAGGCCTTGAGGTGGTCCGAGGATTTCAGGATGTAGTCCTCGTGCTGGTCCACGTGGTCGTCCAGCCCGGGGTAGCCGTGCTCCTCCATGAGGCGCTGTTCCGTTGAGAAATGATAGCCGATGTAGTCGTGGGCCTCGGACACGATGCCGTCCAGGACCTGTTTCTCCCGGCCCTGGGTGAAGGCGTCGTACAGGCCGTTGATCAGGGCGATGAGCTTTTCGTGCTGCCTGTCGATCTCCCTGATGCCCAGCTTGAGCCCGTCGTTCCACTCGATGCGCGGCATGTTTCCCCTCCTTGGCGTGCGATTGCGTCAGTGGTTTCCCACAGTATCACAGATCATGGCCGCCGCGCCACGGGTATCGGGGGCCGGCCGGAAGGGCCGGACAGCGAAGGGGGCGGTAAGGGCTACTCCCCGAGGTAGGCTTTCTTGATCTCGGGGTTTTCCAGCAGCCGGGAGGCCTCGTCCTCCAGGAGCACGGTGCCCGTTTCCAGCACGTAGCCGCGATGAGCGATTTGCAGGGCGAGGTTGGCGTTCTGCTCCACGAGGAGAACGGTGACGCCCTGCTCGTTGACGCGCTGGACGATCTCGAAGATGCGGCGCACGATGAGGGGGGCTAGGCCCAGGGAGGGCTCGTCCAGCAGCAGCACCTTGGGGCGGCTCATGAGCGCCCGGCCGATGGCCAGCATCTGCTGCTCGCCGCCGGACAGGGTGCCGCCGTGCTGCTTGCGCCGTTCCTTGAGCACCGGGAAGAGCTGGAAAATGCGGTCCTTGTCCCGGGCCAAGTTCTCCTTGTCGCGGCGGAAGAACGCGCCCATCTCCAGGTTTTCCGTGACCGTCAGGCGCGGGAAGATGCGCCGTCCCTCGGGAACCTGGCACAGGCCCCGGGGGGGCAGGAGGTCCGGGGAAACGCCCGTGAGGGATTTGCCCTGGTAGCGAACCTCCCCGGAGGATGGGGGCACGATGTTGCAGATGGTCATGAGCGTCGTGGATTTGCCCGCGCCGTTGGCCCCGATGATGGTCACGATCTCCCCGGGCATGACCTTCAGGGAGATGCCCCTGAGGGCATTGATGCGGCCGTAGCTGGTGACCACGTCTCTGAGTTCGAGGATCGGTTCCTGCGCGTTTTCGCTCATGCTCTGTCCCGGGAATCCACTGGTTCCGTATGGTTGCCGGGCCTGGGGGCCCGTGAACGTTCTATTCCATATCCTCGGAGCGGGCCCCGAAGCGTTTGGCCGGCCACAGGCCCCTGGGCCGGAAGATCATCATCACGGTCATGGCCCCGCCGAAGGCCAGCATGCGGTAGAGCTCGAATTCGCGGAAGACCTCGGGCAGGGCCACCAGGGCCAGGGCCCCAAGCATCACGCCCGGGATGGAGCCCATGCCGCCCAGGACCACCATGGACAGGACCATGGCCGACTCCAGGAAGGTGAAGCTCTCCGGAGAGACGAAGCGCATACGCGCGGCGAAGAACGCCCCGGCCAGGCCGCCGAACACCGCGCCCATGGCGTAGGCCAACAGCTTGAGCTTGAAGGTGTTCACGCCCATGAGCTCGGCCGCGGTCTCGTCCTCGCGGATGGATTCCCAGGCCCGGCCGATGCGCGAGAAATTCAGGCGATGCACGGCCACGATGGTCACCACCACCAGGGCCAGGATCACGTAGTAGACGTAGGTCAGTTTCTTCAGCCAGATGTGCTCCAGGCTGAAGCCGTCGGCGAAGCTCAGCCAATAGATGCCCGGGGCCTTGACCCCCAGGATGCCGTTGGGGCCGTTGGTCAGCTCCATCCAGTTGTTGAGCACCAGGCGCACGATCTCGCCGAACCCGAGGGTGACGATGGCAAGGTAGTCCCCGCGCATGCGCAGGGTGGGGTAGCCGATGATGCACCCGGCCAGGGCGGCCAGGGCCGCGGCCGCAGGCAGGCAGAGCCAGAAGGGCGCGCCGAAATGCACGGACAAGAGGGCGTAGGTGTACGCGCCCACGCCGTAGAAGGCGATGAAGCCGAGGTCCAGCAGGCCGCACAGGCCGATGACGATGTTCAGCCCCAGCCCCAGGCAGATGTAGACCATGACGTTGATGGCAACGTCCTGGGCGTAGCGGTTGGTGAAGAACGGCAGGCAGAAGGCCGCGGCGAAGCACAGGATCCACCAGGCCCAGACGGGGACCGTGGACAGGCTTTGCTTCAGGGGGTCCGCCGCGGCGGCCACGGGCCTGGTCACGGGGGCGAACACGCCCGCCTGCTTCATCTGGTGCAGGGCCAGGAGGATGCCCGAGGCCACGATGACCACGCCCCAGACCTTGAGGCTGTCGGCGTACGTCAGGGTGCCGTCGGCGTGGACGCCCATGAGCGGCCACAGCAGCACGTAGAACCAGGCCATGGCGATGGCCCAGGTCAGCCAGGTTTTCTTAGACCCTCGTATCATCGACGTTCTCACCCATTATGCCCGTAGGCATGAAGTAGAGCACAGCGATGAGGATGATGAATGCCCATACATCCTTGTATTCGCTGGAAAGATACCCCGCCGCCATGATCTCCACCATGCCGATGACGAAGCCGCCGATCATGGCCCCGGTGATGTTGCCGATGCCCCCGAGGACGGCTGCCGCGAAGGCCTTGATCCCGGGCACGAAGCCCATGTCGTAGCGCACCGAGCCGTAGTACAGGCCGACCATGATGCCCGCGGCGGCGGCCAGGGCCGCGCCCAGGGCGAAGGTGATGGAGATGATGCGGTTGGAGTTGATGCCCACCAGGGAGCTCATGACCTTGTCCTGGGCCGTGGCGCGCATGGCCGTGCCGATGCGGGTCTTGTAGACCAGGGTGTTCAGCCCCAGCAGCAGGGCGATGGTCAGGCAGACGATCATGATCTGCATGTAGGAGAAGTTGATGAGTCCGAAATCGAAGCCCCCCTGGGCGAAGGCCGTGGGGTAGGCCTTGTCGTACACGCCCTGGGTGAGCATCAGCCCGTTCTGCAGAAAGATGGACATTCCCAGCGCGGACAGCAGCACGGACAGGCGCGAGGCGTAGCGCAGGGGCTTGTAGGCCACCTTTTCCACGGCCATGGCCAGCATGGCGCAGTAGCCCATGGTCAGCAGCAGGGAGCCCGTGAGGCAGAACCAGGGGTGGGTCTCCATGTAGCCCATGGAGGCCAGGAAGGACAGGATGATCACGCCCATGTAGCCGCCCGCCGCGAAGAACTCGCCGTGGGCGAAGTTGATGAGCTGGATGATGCCGTAGACCATGGTGTAGCCCAGGGCGATGAGGGCGTAGACCCCGCCCAGGGTGACGCCGTTGATCAGCTGTTGAACGAAATATTCCATGTCCGGTTCCTATCCGCCTGGCGTGGTGACGGTCGGCGGGGGCCGGGGCCCCCGCCGGTCGTCGGTTTGCTAGTAGGTGCTGTTGGTGGCCGGGTTCCAGAAGTTGATGAACTTCCCGCCGTCCACCTTGCGGATGATGTAGTTGGAGCCGGAGTCGCCGTTCTTCATGAACTTGATGCGCTTGGTGGCGCCGTCGTAGTCCATGCCCAGGATGGCGGCCTTGATCTTGCCCGGGTCGGTGCTGCCGGTCTCCTTGATGGCCTTCAGGGCCACGTAGGCGGCGTCGAAGGCGTAGCCCGAGTACGCGCCGGGATCGGGGAAGCCCTGGGCCTTGTAGGTGGCCAGGAACTTCTTGTACAGGGGCCGCTCCTTGTCGATGAACCCGAAGGTCAGGTACATGCCTTCGGCGGCTTCCTTGGCGATTTCGATGAGCTGCGGGTGGTACACGGCGTCCTGGCCGAGGATGGCGGCCTTGATGCCCATGCGGCGGGCCTGGATGGCCATCAGTGCGCCGGTGGATGAGTTCTGCAGGCTCATGTAGAAGACGTCGGGGTTGGCCTGCTTGACCTTGGTCAGCACGGCGGAGAACTCCTTGTCGCCCTGGTTCACGTGGTCGTGGCCCAGGACCTGGAGCCCGGCCGGGGCGGACTTCTTCTCCACGTTGTCGGCCATGCCCTGGGAGTAGGTGGTCTTGTCGTCGATGATGTAGATGGACTTGGCCTTGAGGTAGCCGGTCATGAAGGCCATGGCCACGGTGGACTGGTCGTCGTCACGCCCGCACACGCGGTACATGTGCTCCAGCCCGCGCTCGGTGACCTTCTCGTTGGTGGAGGCCGGGGTGAGCATGGGGATGGATTCCTCGTCCAGGGTCTCGGACGCGGGGATGGTGGCCGAGGAGCAGTAGGCGCCCACCACGAAGGACACCTTCTCGTTGATCAGCTTGTTGGCCGCGGCCACGGCCTGGCGCGGATCGCACGCGGTGTCCTGGGGAAAGAGCTCGATCTTGTCGAAGCCCGGGACTCCGCCCTCGTCCTGCACGACGGCGATGGCCGCGCGCACGCCGTTGGCGATGTCGTTGCCGTCGGCGGCGTAGGGGCCGGTGAGCGGGCTCATGGAGCCGACCTTCAGGGTCTTGGCCATGGCGGTCCCGGCCAGGGCCAGGGTCAGGGCCATGGCAGCCGCAAGGGAAACAGCGACCAGTCTCTTCATAGCGATCCTCCTCTGATTAAAAACCATTATTGTCCCAGGTAGGCCTCGATGACCTGCGGGTCACGCTGCACGACCTCGGGGGTGCCTTCGCTGATCATCACGCCGTGGTCCAGGACCACGATGCGGTCGCAGATGCCCATGACCACCTTCATGTCGTGTTCGACCATCAGGACGCTGATGCCGTGCTTCCTGATCTTGAGGATGTAGTCCATGAGTTCGCTGCTTTCCGCTGGGTTCATGCCCGCCGCTGGTTCGTCCAGGAGAATGATCCTGGGCTCGGAAGCCAGGGCCCGGGCGATCTCCAGGCGGCGCTGGTGGCCGTAGGGCAGGTTGGAGGCCACCTCGTCGGCGTAGGCCTCGACGCCCATGAAGGCCAAGGCCTCGCGGGCGCGGTCGCGGATGGCCCGCTCCTCGGCCTGCTGGGACGGGCTGCGCAGGATGGCGCCCACCACGCCCTTCATCGATCGGCAATGCTGGGCCACCATGACGTTTTCCAGGGCGGTCATGGCGGTGAACAGGCGAATGTTCTGGAAGGTTCTGGCTATGCCGGCCTTGAGCACCAGATGCGGCCGAAGCCCGAGAATGCTCCCGCCGCCAAAGGCGACAGCGCCGTCGCTGGTTTTGTAGACACCCGTTATGACGTTGAAAATAGTGGTTTTTCCGGCGCCGTTGGGGCCGATGAGCCCCACGATTTCACCGGGGCGGACGTCGAAGCTGACATTGGACAGGGCTTGAAGCCCGCCGAAGTTCACGCAGACGTCGGAGAGAGTAAGCTCACAAAGCGTTTGCATAGGAACTGAAGGCTTATTTGAAATTCTTGTTAAAATCAAGAAACAAGGCGTTTTTCCGGGGGGCTGGGAGGCCTTTGCCCCCTACGCAGAATGATGTTCACGGCCCCGGGAGACTCTCCCCGAGCCGCCTTGGCCCTGGCTTGGTGCCGGTCCTTTTGATATGTCAGTTTTGCCAATTCAGTTTCAATTCTATATGTACATTTTTGTTTATTTCAGAAAAATAATTATTGCAGTGAGTTGCTGACGCTGTGCGTAAATCCTGCCGCGAGGAAGAAAAATCAGGAAAAGCATAAACAGAACGATCGTCATTATTACCTCGAAAATGGGCGTAGGCTTCGGTTTTTCTGTCGCTTTTCCGATCGAAAGGCCGTTTTGCGACGGGGAAACAGAACGACATCCCCGGCCGGGCGCAAGGCCTGGGGACGCGAAAGCGGAAAGGTTCCGAGGTCTCGTTCGGGCCGGAATAAGGTCAAAGCCGGGGCGTTTTTGGGCGAGATTCGTGTGTAGGGGCGTTGGTTTTTGCGCCCGGAAGGGGGATAGGCTTGCGCAAAATCGGGTTCGAGAGGTGCGAAAACCGACCTCTGGCGCAAAAAAATCGGAGCTGATTTGCGGGCGCGGACGTGGAATTTCCAATCCCGTCCAAGGCCGGACGGACTCCAGAAAGGGGCCTGGCCGCCGTGAAAAACGGGCCCGATCCGCCATGGACCGGGCCCGTGCGTTCAGCTTGGGCCGTGTTCCGTGCGCAGTTTTTTGGCGGCTGCGACCATGTTTTTCAGGGACGCAGTGGACTCTGCCCAGCCCCTGGTCTTCAGCCCGCAGTCGGGATTGACCCACAGGCGCTCCGCGGGAATGACCTCCAGGGCCTGGCGCAGGAGGTCCAGAATCTCCTCCACGCCCGGCACGCGCGGGCTGTGGATGTCGTACACGCCCGGGCCGATGTCGTTGGGATATTCGAACTCCTCGAAGGCCGAAAGCAGGTCCATGCCGCTGCGGCTGGCCTCGATGCTGATGACGTCGGCGTCCATGCGCGCGATCCATTCCACGATGGAGTTGAATTCGCTGTAGCACATGTGGGTGTGGATCTGGGTGGCGTCGGCCACGCAGGCGGCCGTGACTCGGAAGCAATCCACGGCCCAGCGCAGGTAGGTCTCGTGCTCCGCGGCGCGCAGGGGCAGGCCCTCGCGCAGGGCTGCCTCGTCGATCTGGATGATCCTGATGCCCGCCTTTTCCAGGTCCGCGACCTCGTCGCGCATGGCCAGGGCGATCTGGGCGCAGACCTCGGCGCGGGGCATGTCGTCGCGCACGAAGCTCCAGTTGAGGATGGTCACCGGCCCGGTGATCATGCCCTTCATGGGCTTTGCGGTCAGGCCCTGGGCGTAGGTGATCCAGTCCACGGTCATGGGCTCGGGCCGGGACACGTCGCCGTAGATCACCGGGGGCTTCACGCAGCGGCTGCCGTAGCTCTGCACCCAGCCGTTCCGGGTGAAGCAGAAGCCCTTCATCTGTTGGCCGAAATACTCCACCATGTCGTTGCGCTCGGGCTCCCCGTGCACCAGCACGTCCAGGTCGAGCCCCTCCTGGCGGTCCACCGCGTCCTTGATGAGGCCGCGCACGAATTCGGTGTACGCGGTCTCGTCCATCTCGCCCTTGCGCCGGGCCAGGCGCGCGCGGCGGATGTCCGGGGTCTGCGGAAAGGAACCGATGGTGGTGGTGGGGAACGGGGGCAGGCCCAGGGCCGCGTCCTGCACGGGCTTGCGCGCGGCAAAGGGCGATGTGCGCGTGCGCATGGCCTCGTCCACCCTCGCCGTGCGCGCCCGCACGGACGGGTCGCGCGTCAGCGGGCTGGCCGCGCGGCGGGCCAGGGAGCGGCGGGTGGCCACCAGGGCCTCGTCCGCGAGGCCGCCCGTGGCCGCGCGGGCCAGCAAGGCGGTCTCGCCGCATTTCTGCACGGCGAAGGCCATCCAGTCGCGCAGTTCCGGGGCCAGGGCGGATTCACCGTCCAGGTCCACGGGGCAGTGCAGCAGGGAGCAGCTTGTGGCCGCCAGGACCCGCTCCTCTCCGATCCTGTCCATGGCCCTGCGCAGGGCGCCCAGGGAGCGGTCCAGGTCGTTCTTCCAGATGTTCCGCCCGTCCACCAGGCCCAGGGACAGGCAGCGTCCCTCGGGCAGGGTGTCCAGGACCTCGTCCAGCTGGCCCCGGCCCCGGCAGAGGTCCACGTGCAGCCCGTGGCAGGGCAGGGACTGAGCCAGCTTGAGGTTCTCGCCCAGGGGCCCGAAGTAGGCGGCCAGCAGCAGGTGCGCGCCTCCGGCCGCGTCGTGCAGCAGCGCCCAGGATTTGCGCAGGGCCGTGCGCGCCTCCGGCCCAAGGTCCGCGCAGAGCACGGGTTCGTCGATCTGGATCCAGGGGCAGACCTCGGCCAGGGCCGCCACGGCCTCGGCGTAGACCCGGGCCAGGGGCAGCAGATGTTCCCAGCGGTCCGCGCCCTGGGGCGCCTTGGCCAGGGAGAGGAAGGTCGCCGGGCCCACGAGCACGGCCTTGGGCCTGTGGCCCAGCTCCGCCGCGCGGCGGGCGTGGTCAAGGATGCGGGTGTCCGCCATGGCGTAGCGCGGGATCTCGTCCAACTCGGGCACGATGTAGTGGTAGTTGGTGTCGAACCACTTGGTCATTTCCATGGCCGGGACGCCCCCCTGGGCGTCGCCCCGGGCCATGCGGAAATACGTGTCCGTGTCCCGGGCCTCGCCGGGCAGGCCGAACCGCCGGGGAACCGCGCCGACCATCATGGCCGTGTCCAGGATGTGGTCGTAGAGGGAAAAGTCGCCCACAGCCACGAGGCCCAGGCCCTGTGCGGCCTGCAGCCGCCAGGCGTCCTCGCGGATCAGCGCGGCCTCAGCCTCCAGGTCCGCGGCCGTGGTCTCGCCGCGCCAGTGGGCCTCCAGGGCCCGTTTCAGTTGGCGGTCCTTCCCGATGCGGGGAAAACCGAGCACATGTGAGAGCATAGTCCTTTCTCCTTGTACTGAAGTTCGTACCAGGAAGCAGGGGACCACGCGGGGGGAGAGAGCGCAGCGAAACCGGAGCCGATGCTCCACCCGCCGGACGCCGCATCCACCACCTGTACGCGAGGTAGCCGAGCTTCTCAGGCAGGGCGTCTTCTGGCTTCCGGCCCCATGGTCCCGCAGCCTTCCCGTCCCGGGGGACAGTGACTGCGGGGGGATAATGCCGGTTACAGCGGCGCGCCCGCGACGGATTTGCACCGTCTTCCGTTTCCTGCCTGTATCAATATATTGAGATATCCTTATATTAGGATTTTTGGGGTGTCAAGTTGGGGGGAGGGGGAGGGGGAATTGGAAAAGCAGAGGAAGTGTAGTTGGTTCGGTGGGTTTACGTGGGGGTGGGGCTTGTTGTCGTGGTGCAAAATCAACGGTTCCCTCCCTCCCCACCCGCCGCGTTCCCTCGCGGGTAGGGCGTGGGTTTGTCGAGAATGAGGGGAGGGAGGTGATGCGGCCGCGCCCCATGCGGGTGCGGGGGGCTCCGCTTTTCTGATTACCATCACAGCCGCTACGCCCCCCGCACCCGCATGGGGCGCTGGGAAGTCGCGGTGGTGCGGTCCCTTAATGATTCTTCCCCTCGTGTCGCGGCACAGGTGATGCCGCCCCGTCGCACGAGCCCGGCTCCGCTTCGTTGATTACCATCACAGCCGCTGCGCCGGGCAGCGCGCCGGGGGTTGGGGAGCTGGCGGGGCAGCATCGCAAATAGCATGGCACCATGGGGCCAAGTATGATCATAGCCTGCGGCCCCATCTCCTTCGTCAGGTAGGATACCTCTTCTTTATTCCCGTCGCGTTCTCGGAGCGGGAGGCTCTCCGCTGGTGCCCCAGCGCGTGGCGCGGGAGAGGGGTGCGACCGCCTGGATGCAGGCCCGCCTCTGCGGGCAGCCGCGCGGCGGGACAAATCCTCGAAGGGAGCGCGCCTCTCCCGCGCCACGCGCCCGCAGCACCACAACCCCTCCCCCAAAACCACCCCATCAAACCTGTTGCGGAACGCGGCGGGAGGGCGGGAGGGCACGGTTGGTTTTGCGCTACAGCAGACCGACTGTCTCGTGTATACCATGCTTTCGCCCCACAAACGCAAGAAGCCCCGGTCCATTCGGACCGGGGCTTCGATGCTTTCCACACTCACATTATACTCTAGAACCCGAAGCTGTCCCCGCCGGAATCGTCGGTGCCGAAGCCGAAGTCGGACGAAACCTCGCCCGGAGTGTCCTGGGCGGCGGCGTCGGCCGAGGCGGCCGGGGCGGCGGCGCCGCCGTCGCCGGCAGCGGCCGTGACCACGCCGTGGGCGATGACCTGCTCGATCTTGGCGATGAGGTCGTCGACCTTGCCGGTCACGGAGTCGATCTTGCCCTCGGATACGGAGAGCTTCTTCTCGCCTTCGCCCAGCTGGGCCTCGTAGGTGGTGACCTTGGCCTCGGCGGCCTTGAGCTTGGACTGGGCGTCGGCCAGCTTCTTCTCCAGGTCGGAGATCTTGGCGGCCTGCTCGGCGTTCTTGTCCTTGGTGCCCTTGAGCTCGGCCACGATGGCGGACACCTGGGCGGTGACGTCCTCGGGCAGCACGGGCACGGACACGTGCTGGCCGAACTGGTCGGCCTTGCCCGCGATGTTGATGAGCTCGGGGTTCTGCTCGTAGATCCAGGCCTTGGCGATGGCCTCGGCGAACGGCAGGCTCGCGCCGTCGATCTCAAGCTGGGTCATGTAGCCGAGCATGTCCTTGATGGCGGCCATGTTCGAGTCCTTGTCCTCGCCCGTGAGGTACGCGGCGAAGGTGCCCATGGAGAAAACCTTGCGGTCGGTGCTCTCAGCCATTGTATTCTTCCTCCTGTTCCGTAAGGAAATGATTTGTCCTGTTCACGAGTGCCGGGCTAGCCCAGGGGCACACGGCCGATGTAGCGGGCGTAAACCAGGGCCACGGTCCTGTAGATCAGGTGGCCCAGCTTGGACCAGGGCAAGTAGGCGAACAGCATCCACACCGCCACCAGGTGACCGAAGTACACCGGGTAGGCCAGGGTGGCGACGCCCAGAAGCCGCAGCAGCTCGGCTCCGATGCCCGTCAGCGCGATGACCCAGATGAGCCCCAACAGATACCAGTCGTAGTAGTTGGACTTGGTCTTGGAGTCGTCCAGGTTCATGCGCCTGCGCGTGAGCTTGGTCAGGCCGATGAGCATGGCGATGGCGCCCGCGTTGGCCAGGAGCTTGACCGGGTTCAAGAGGTGCATGGGCGTGTGGCCCATGGGCGAGATGAATTCGATGACCTTGCCGCCCCAGTGCCCGAAGGCCACCAGGCCGGTGACGATGGCCAGGGCCACGAAGCTGTAGAACAAGAACAGGTGGCCCTTGAAGCGCTCCTCGCTCTGGATGTCGTTTTCGTCGCCTTCGCAGTCCTTGAAGTTGGTGTGCTGGCCGATCTCGTTCAGCAGAACGTCCTTCACGCAGTCCACGATGCAGGGCTTCTCGTGGGCACCCACGTAGTAGGTCCCGCCCGTGCTCGTGAACGACTTGATCAGCTTGGAGCAGCCGATGACGAAGGTCGCCACCATGAAGAAGAAGGTCAGGCTCATGATGGGGTCGATGGTGTAGTCGCCCGGGAAGATCTTGCCGAACACGATCTCCCCGTCCGGGATGGTCAGGCCGGTGGTCAGGTACCACACGAACAGCCACAGGACCGCCGGGATGGCCACCAGGATGGGCAGGTACTTGGACGAGCTCATCCACTTGCCGATGACCGTGGGCGAAACCAGGGACCGGTAGGCCATGTTGCGCAGGGCGGCCAGCAGGTCGCCGGGCTTGGCGCCCCGGGGGCAGAGGTCGGAGCAGGTGCCGCAGTTGTGGCACAGCCAGATGTCGATATCGTTGACCAGCTTGTCCTTCAGGCCCCACTGCGCCCAGATCATCTCCTTGCGGGGATAGGGGGCGTCCGCCGGGGACAGGGGACAGGCCACCGAGCAGGTGGCGCACTGGTAGCACTTTTTCAGGGATTCGCCCCCGACCTCCTGCAAGTCCCTGATGAACTGCAGATCAGGTTCGATCCGAACAGCTTTCGACATGGGTATCTCCTCCTAGTAGCCCTTGAACGGGTTGGGACCCTTCTCGAGGATCATGTCCATGAACTCTTCGATCATGCCGGGCAGCTTGTCGTACTCGTCGATGGCGACCTGGTACTGCTCGACGCGGTCGGGTTCCACACCAAGGCGCTCAAGGGTCTCGGCGATGTTCTCCTTGCGGCGGTTGCAGATTTCCGAGCCCTTCACGAAGTGGCACTGGTAATCGTCGCCGTACTTGCAGCCGAGGAGCATCACGCCGTCCACGCCCTTGCTCATGGCGTCGGCGACCCAGATGGCGTTCACCGAGCCCAGGCAGCGCACCGGGAGGATGCGCACGTAGGGGCTCCAGGACTTGCCGCGCATGGCGGCCATGTCCAGGGCCGGGTAGGCGTCGTTCTCGCAGGCCAGGATGATGACCCGGGGCCCGTCCTTCTCCATGTCGTCGGGGACCTTCACGGCCTTGATGGCCGAGCCGATCTGGTCGACGTTGTAGTTGGCGAAGGAGATCACGCGCTCGGGGCAGGCGCCCATGCAGGTGCCGCACCGGCGGCAGCGCGTGGGGTTGGGCATGGGAGTGCCCTTCTCGTCGTCGTCCAGGGCGCCGAAGGGGCATTCCTCGGTGCAGCGTTTGCACTGGGTGCAGCGCACGAAGTTGAACTCGGGGAAGGTCAGGTCGCCCGAGCGCGGGTGCACGGACACGCCGCGGTTGGCGGACTCGATGCACTGGATGGCCTTGAGCGCCGCTCCGGCCGCGTCCTCCTCGGCGTTGTCCATGAGCATGGGCTGGCGGACGCAGCCCGCCGCGTACACGCCCGTGCGGCGCGTCTCGTAGGGGAAGCAGATGTAGTTGGAGTCGCAGAACCCGTCGAACAGGTCCAGGTCGGGGAAGGCCGGGCCCTGGCGGTACACGAAGTTCATCACCGGGTCCTTGGCCGTGGTGGGAACGATGCCCGTGGGCAGCACCACCGTGTCGACCTTCAGCTCGAAGTCCTGGCCGATGAGGTTGTTCTTCACCGTGACCAGGATGCCGCCGTCCATGTCCTGCTCGATGCGCGAGACGTAGCCCTTGGTGAGCATGATGCCCGGGTCGTCGGACGCGGCCTTGTAGTATTTCTCGTGGATGCCCTGGACGATCATGTCCTCGTAGATGATGTAGGCCTGGGCGTTGTCGTCCAGCTCGCGGACGTAGCCGGCCTGCTTGATGGACACCACGGAGTTGATGGCGCTGGAGAAGGGCAGGTGGCGCTCGTGTTCGAGATCCTCGAACACGAAGGCCGCTTCCTCCTCGCCCTCGGCCTTGGCCGCTTCCTCGGCGGGCTCGGCCTTGCACTTGGGAGCGTAGAGGTTCTTGGGCATCAGCTTGGAGGTGTTCAGCACGAAGGCCACGCGCTTGCCGCGGAAGGAGCCTTCCTTGACCTTGGCCTCCATCTCGGCGGTGGTCATGACCCCGGGGATGCTGCCGTAGCCGAAGGGCTTGAGCAGCTTCGTGTCCTGCGGGACCCAGCCGGTGGCCAGGACCACGGCGCCCACGGGCTTCTCGGCGCCCGTGGAGAGCACGGCGGTGTACTTGCCGGGCGCGCCCTTGAGGTTCTGCACCGTGGCGCCGGTGACGACCTCTATGCGGGACTCGGCCTTGACCCTCCCGATGACCCCGGCGAGATCCAGCTCGTGGGCCTCGGTGTAGGGGTGCATGATGGGTACGGTCTTGTACAGGCCCTTGGCCCGGCCGCCCAGCTCGGCGTCCTTTTCCACCAGGACCACGTCGTAGCCCGCGCCGGCCGCGTGCAGGGCCGCGTGCAGGCCGGTCCAGCCGCCGCCGACCACCATCACGGTCTTCACGGTCTCGATGTGCTCGGGGGCGGGAATGCGGGACTTCTGGAGCTTGACCACGCCCATGTTGATGTAGTCGATGGCCATGCCCTTTTTGAGTTCCTGGTCCTCGCCGGCGGGGAAGCACATGCCCACCTGCTCGCGCAGGTTCACGCGCTCCACGATGATGGACGGACCGAAGTCGTAGGCCTCCCAATCGCAGCGGGGGGAGGACCCGCAGATCAGTACGCCGTCGATAGCCTCGGAGTCGATGTCCGCCTGGATCATGGACCGGCCTTCCTCGCCCGGCAGGACGGGATGGGTCTTGACCACGGGACAGTCGGCGCTCCACCGGTTGCTCACGAATTCGACCAGCTCCTGTACGTCGAGGTACGGGCCGACCGCTGATTCGTCGAAGTAGACACCAATTTTCTCGGCCATTGCTCGCTACCTCCCTCTCACCGTTTCGATCGCCTTCATCGCGGCGCCGGTGCCCGACTGAGCGGATTTCATGACATCCAGAGGCTTCTTGGCGCAGCCTGCGGCGAAAATGCCGTTGTCCTCTCCGCCCACCACGAAGCCCTCCTCGTCCAGGGGCAGGTCGAAGGGCAGTTTCTCACCAGCCAGGCTGGGCTGCATGCCCGTGGCCAGCACGACGAGGTCGTATTCTTCCTTGGACTTGGTCCCGGCCACGGCGTCCTCCACCGTGAGGATCACCGAGCCGTTCGCGCCCTGCTCGGCCGCGGCCACCTTGCCCTTCACCGGGTGGATGGCCTCGTCGGTCAGCACGCGGTTGCGGAACTTCTGGTAGCGGTCCGGGGTGCGCAGGTCGATGTAGTAGATGGTCACCTGGGCGTCGGGCAGCTGCTCGCGCACGTAGGTGGCCTGCTTCAGGGAGGCCATGCAGCAGATGTAGGAACAGAAGCTCAGGTGGTTCTCGTCGCGGGACCCGGCGCACTGCACGAAGGCCACGCGCTTGGGCGTCTTGCCGTCGGAGGGGCGCTTGATTTCGCCGTTGGTGGGCCCGTGGGGCGAGGCCAGGCGCTCCATCTGCATGTTGGAGATGCAGTTTTCCAGGGCGCCGGCGCCGAGGTTCGTCAAGTTGGTCACGTCGTAGGGCTTCCAGCCCGTGGCCACCACGATGGCCCCGACGTTGACCTCGATCTCGCGCTCGCTCTCGGAAAGATCGATGAATTCGTTGTCTTCCAGGGCCTCCAGGTCGGCGGCCTTGCACTCGTCCTTTTCCAGGACGTAGCGGCCCGGGTAGGCGAAGGGCATGTCCAGGTGCAGGGCCTTGCGCTTCTTGAGCCCGAACTCGAACTCGCTCGCGGCGCCGCCGGAGAGCTCGTCGGCGGCCTCGGAGAGGTCCGCGGCCATGGGGGCCGTGTAGCGGGGCTTGATCTTGATCTTTACGCTGTAGTCGCCCTTGGCCCCGGAAACCGAGACCAGCTCGGCCAGGGTGAAGACCTTGACGAGGGGGTTCTTCTTGATGCGTTGGAACTGGATCTCCAGTCCGCAGGAGGGGGGGCACAGCTTGGGAAAATACTTGTTCAGCTGGGACACCCGTCCGCCCAGGAATGCGGATTTCTCCACAAGAAAAACCTCGTGTCCGACTTCCGCGGCTTCGAGAGCGGCCGTTATGCCGCTGAAACCGCCCCCGACAACGAGCACGCTGGTGTTTGGCATTTGTTCCTCCCTAGATCAGGTTCCTGCCAGACTGTTAAAAATGGCCTAAGCCTGAACGATAACTCCAGGTAAGGCTCAGGCTTAGACCATTTTACGACATGGGACGCATGTTTGGAAAGGGTGGCCGCGGAGCGCTCCCCGCGGCCACCCGGACATGTCATCCTAGTCGGGGATGATCTGGTAGTAAGGCTTCTTGAAGATGGCGGTTTCGCCCTTCTCCGGATCGTACTTCGAGTTCACGAAGCACTTCCACTTGCTGTCGTCGAGGCCCAGGAAGTCGCCGCGGTAGTAGAAGCCGGGGTAACGGGACTCTTCGCGGAAGCGGATGTGCTGCATGTGCAGGCGCACGGTCCACAGGCGGTGGTAGTTCTCCCAGCAGCGCAGCAGCTCGTGCAGGTCACGGGCGGCCAGCTTGCGGGAGTCCTCCTCCAGCATGTCGAGGAGCCAGAAGCCCGTGTCGAGCAGAGCCGCGGAGGTGGTGTAGTAGGTGCCCACGCCGCCGCCGTACTCGTCGGTGCACTTCACGAGGCGCATCATGAAGTTCTTGGGCGAGATGTAGTTGGGGTTCACGACGGGATCGGTGGAGGCGTCCTTGCCTTCGATGTAGTTGTAGTAAGGACGGTAGATCTCCTTCTTCAGTTCTTCGGCGCTCTCCTTGATGGTGGGCTTGAAGTCCTTGTGATCCACGTACCAGCGCACCATCTGCTTGCCCACGATGCGACCCTCGGCGTGCGAGCCGGAGGAGAACTTGTGGCCGGAGGCGCCCACGCCGTCGGCGCAGGTGAACAGGCCGTTGACCGAGGTCATGCGGTTGTAGACCTTGCCGTTGTCGGCCTTGATCTTGTAGTCCTCGGGCACCCAGGGCTCGTCGGGACCGGACACCCAGATGCCGCAGCAGCCGGAGTGGGAACCGAGCAGGTAGGGCTCGGTGGGCATGATCTCGGAGCCGCGATCCTCGGGGGCGCAGTTGGTGGCGGCCCAGAGGTTGGCCTGACCCACGCACATGTCGAGGAAGTCTTCCCAGGCCTCGGCCTCGAGGTGCTTCTGCTCGGCGGGGGTCATGGTGGCGAAGGAGTTCTGCAGGGCGGTCTTGGTGTCCATGAAGATGGGACCGCGGCCTTCGCGCATCTCGCGCAGCATCATGTGGTTGCGCAGGCAGGTGGGGATGACGTTACCCTTGGCGTAGCCGCGCTCCTCGTAGGGCTTCAGCATGGCGCGGTTGGTCTCGCAGTAGTCCTCACCCTTGTAGTTGGTCGCCTTGGCCTTGAAGAGCAGGAACCAGGCGCCCACCGGGCCGTAACCGTCCTTGAAGCGGGCGGGCACGAAGCGGTTTTCCATCATGGTCATCTCGCCGCCGACCTGCGCCACGAGGGTGTAGGTGGTGCCGGCGTTCCAGACGGGGTACCAGGCGCGGCCCATGCCCTCACCGGTGGAGCGGGGGCGGTACACGTTCACGGCGCCGCCGCAGGCGATGCTGCAGCAGTTGCAGGTGAAGATGTGGACCTTGTTCTCGCGGGCGTCCATGGCCACGGCGCCGGCGATGCGGTTGGGGGTGTTGGCGTCGAGCAGCAGCTTGACCACGAAGATGCGCTCCATGTAGCGATCCTCGCCCAGGGCGTTCTTCGCGGCCTCGGCCACGATGCATTTGTAGGACTCGCCGTTGATCATGATCTGCCAACGGCCGGAGCGCACGGGCTTGGCGCCGGTGCGGATGGACTTGCCGGCGGCCTTGGCGGCGGCGCCGTCCAGGTTCTTCTCGTTCTCGTCCTTACACCACACGGGCAGGCCCCACTCCTCGAAGTGGTGCACGGAGTCGTCCACGTGGCGGCCCAGGTCGAAGATCAGGTCTTCGCGGACCAGGCCCATGAGGTCGGTGCGGACCATGCGCACGTAGTCGTCGGCGTCGTTGTCGCCGAGGTACGTGTTGATGGCGGACAGGCCCTGCGCCACGGCGCCGCCGCGCTCGAGGGCGGCCTTGTCCAGCAGCATGATCTTGGCTTCGGGGGCGAACTTGTTGGCCCAGGCCACGGCTTCCCAAGCGGTGCCGCAGTTGCCCATGCCGCCGCCCACGATGAGGATGTCGGTCTCGTGGTTGACGATAGTGGGCTCTTCCAGCGGGATACCCTTGACTTTTTCTTTCGAAGGAATCTGAGGCATGGTTATGCTCCTTGATCGTAAAAGTTGTGTTGTTGCTCAGCTTAGTGAAAAAGCCGAGGCTTACTCACAGGGGATGTCCTGCCAGCACTGGGACTTGTCGGTGTCGGTGATATCGAACTTCTTGGCCAGGGCTTCCTTGGGGGCGACCAGCGCGGTCTCGGTGAACAGGAGCTCGCTTTCGAGATCGCCGGGCTCGGGCTTGCCCTCGAAAGGCTTGATGGAGCCTTCGGGAGTGGTGCGGATGGGGAACTTGAAGCGCTTCACGTTGCCGTTGCGGAACTTGATGGTCCACATGATGTCCTCGGAGGACCGCATGGGGATCGAGGTGCCGCCCATGGGGGCGAAGTCGGCGTACGGACGGGCGGTAATGGCGCCCTGGGGGCAGATCTTCACGCAGGAGTAGCACTCCCAGCATGCATCGGGCTCCTGGTTGTAGGCCTTCATCTCCTCGGGATCCAGGATCATGAGATCGTTCGGGCAGATGTACATGCAAGCGGTTTTCTCGCCACCCTTGCATCCATCGCACTTCGAAGGGTCAACAAAAGTCGGCATAATGAATCCTCCAAACAATAAGGGTTGATGAAAACAACCTTCCAACATGCCCGCACAAGGGCCGCGCAGACATGAAAAGCAGGGAAACACCGAGTTTCCCCGCCTTTTTTCGTCTTACAGGCACAGGTCGCCCCGGTTCGGCCGCTCATCGTCATGGTCGGCCCCCAGGATTTCAATGAGCCCATTCACGGCTGGCCCCGCGCCGGTTGCGCGCCCTGCGGATGGCGGCAGACATTCCGGCGGACCCGGGTCCGGCCTCAAAGGATCACAGGCTTCCCGCAGGGGCGGGGACAGCTTGTGATGATAAGAACAAGCAGGGACTGTCTAGCAAGGGGCATACCCACTGTCAAGACGAAAGTGAATAAAATCCCAAGCCGAGACCGCAACCAACCAATGTTCAATGCTGGTCTTTTCACGTTTCGCCGTATCGGGCGAAACCCCGCGTCCGGCGTCGGGCCGGGCGCGGAGCGGAACGCTGTTGGGGCTGGTTAAGGCGCTATATACCTCCTCCAAGGGGCCAAGGCAAGGGTGGAGGGCGTTTTGCGCTGGTTCCCGTCCCGTGCGGCCCGACGGGCCGGAGGGGGTGGTTTTGCCGGGGGGCGTTTCCGGGGGTGGTTTCCCCCGCGCGCGGGCGCTTTGGCCGCGAAAGGGGCTGCGGGAGCGTAACCGGCCGTTCTCAAGGCCTTTTCAATGGCCTGTTATCTATGTGAATTCCTGCACACTTGACATTTGCGCATTTTTTTCACAAACACCTTCGACGTGCGGGTTGCACGCTTGAGACTGATGTGAGGCGCTTAAGTTTTTGCATCTGTATGTGGAAGGCTTCGCGGCGGCCGAACGGCCACGCTGGAGACTAAGGTAACCAAATTCATCCCAAAAGGAGACCACAATGTCCAAATTGGTTCCCCCTCATGGTGGTAAGGGCCTGGTCGAGTGCCTGCTCAAGGGTGCCGAGCTCGATGCCGAGCTGAAGAAGGCCGAAGGTCTGAAGAAGATTGAGATTTCCGATCGCGTCAAGGGCGATCTGATTATGATGGGCATCGGCGGCTTCTCGCCCCTGAACGGTTTCATGGGCAAGGCCGACTGGAAGGGCGTGTGCGAGAGTTTCCTGATGGCCGACGGCACCTTCTGGCCCGTGCCCGTGGTCTGCGACACCAACGACGAGGCCGTGGCCGCCGGCGACGAGATCGCGCTGGTGGGCAAGGACGGCGTGACCTACGCCACCATGAAGGTCACCGAGAAGTACGAGCTGACCGAGGCCGAGAAGAAATGGGAGTGCGAGACCGTCTTCAAGGGCGGCGGCGAAGACTCCGAGCGCTTCTGGGACGTGGCTCTTGAGGACCACCCCGGCGTGCAGATGGTCATGGCCCAGGGCAAGTACAACCTGGCCGGCACCGTGAAGGTCCTCTCCGAGGGCGACTACGCCGATCGTTACCCGGGCGTCTACAAGACCCCCGCCCAGATCCGCGCCGAGATGGAAGCCAAGGGCTGGTCCAACGTCGCCGCCCTGCAGCTGCGCAACCCCATGCACCGCTCCCACGAGTTCCTGGCCAAGATCGCCGTGGAAGTCTGCGACGGCGTGGTCATCCACTCCCTGATCGGCAACCTGAAGCCCGGCGACATCCCGGGTCAGGTCCGCATCAAGTGCATTGAGACCCTGATCGACAAGTACTTCGTGAAGGAAAACGTGATCAACGCCGGGTACCCCCTGGACATGCGCTACGCCGGTCCCCGCGAGGCCCTGCTGCACGCCACCTTCCGTCAGAACTACGGCATCAACAACATGCTCATCGGCCGCGACCACGCGGGCGTGGGTGACTTCTACGGCCTGTTCGAGGCCCAGGAAATCTTCGATCGCATCCCCTATCCGGCGGAGCCGGGCAAGGCCCTGATCACCAAGCCCATGAAGATCGACTGGACCTTCTACTGCTTCAAGTGCGACGGCATGGCCTCCCTGCGCACCTGCCCGCACTCCAAGGAGGATCGCGTGATCCTGTCCGGCACCAAGCTGCGCAAGGCCCTGTCCGAGGGCGCCGAGGTTCCGGATCACTTCGGCCGCGACGAGGTCCTGACCATCCTGCGCGAGTACTACGAGGGTCTGACCGAGAAGGTCGAGATCAAGATGCAGGGTGCCGCTTCCGGCGACGTGATGAAGTAGACCGGCAGCAGCCGGTTTTACGGGGGGAGCGCCCAGCGGCGCTCCCCCTTTTTCTTGCCCCGGGCCCGGCCTGCGGGGCTGCTTGCGCTTGCCTTGTGCCGGGGGAATGGTATAGAAGCGGTTTCCCCATATCCTTAAATCCGGATCGAGACCCCCATGACGGACGACAAGCGCGGCGGCAGGCCGCCCAGGAAACAACTAGGCGACAAGAAGCCCCGCGCCGACAAGAAAACTTTTGGCGGCAGGAAGCCCTTTGACGACAAACGGACCCTGACCGAGGAACTGGTGGAGCTGGACCGCGATCTGGCGGCCCTGGTTGCCCGGCGCACGCGCCTGCTTTCGCGCGCGGCCTCGGCCCGCCACGCCAAGGGCCTGGCCCTGGCCGACCCCAGCCAGGAGCGCCGCATGCGCAGGGCCTGGGACGACGTGGCCGGCATGAGCGGCCTGGACGTCGCTCCCCTGCGCCAGATCTTCGCCCTGGCCAACGGCCTGGCCTACAACGCGGCCGTGAAGCCCGAGTCCGCGCGGCGCAAGTTCGTGATGAACCTCGCCGTGAAGGACGCGGACCTGGCCCTGCCCGGCCCGCGCTCGCGCACCCGCACCCGCATGGTCGCGGCCCTGGCCGCCCTCACGGGCGCGGACTGCTCGCTGTACCCCGCGATCATCAACGACCCGCTCATCGAACTGGTGCGGGCCCTGAACCAGGCGGGCGCGGCCCTGTCCTGGGAGGAGGGCCGCGTGGTCAGCGCCGGAGGGGCCCTGGACGCGGCGGGCAAAACCCTGCACGCGGGCGACGACCCCCTGAACCTGTTCCTGCTCCTGGCCCTGTGCCTGCCCCAGGTGGGGCGCACCACCATCACCGGCGGCACGCGCCTGAAGCTCCTGGACCTGGGCCCGGCCGCCGGGGTGCTGGCGGGCCTGGGCGTGCGCCTGACCTCCATCGAGCCCCACGTGCCCGGCGCGCCCGTGCGCCTGGAAAGCGCGGGCATGACCACGGGCGCCTGCCGCCTGCCCGGGGACTTCCCCCCGGGATTGGCCCTGGCCATGGCCCTGGCGGGCCCGACCTATCCCGAGGGCCTGCGCATGACCTGGGACGCGGGTTGGAGCGGGGCCCAGGCCCTGGGCCACGCCGTGGACGTGCTGGCCTCCTGCGGGGTGGACGCCGAACTCTCGGAAACGGAATTTTTCGTGCCCAGGGCCGCGCTGGCCGCGCCCAAGGGCCTGGACCCCGAGGTCGCGTTCCTGGACCCGGAGCTGGCCGCCGTGCTCCTGGCCCTGCCGCGCTTCACGGGCGGCAGCGTGACCCTCGCGGGCCTCTGGCCCGCCGGGGACCCCGAGGCCGACGCGGCCGAGGCCCTGCTGCGCGCCGCGGGCCTGGAAATCGTCGTGTCCGGGGAGGGCGTGCGTTCCTCCGCCGGATCCTGGCCCGATGAGCTGGACCTGGACGCCACGCGCGGGTTCTTCCCCCTGGCCGTGGCCCTGGGCCTGGCCTCGCCAGGTGACGCGCGCATCGGCGTGGCCGAGGACGAGGACACGGCCACGGCCGAGGACCTGGCCGGGCGCATGGGCCGCTTCGCCCGGGTCAAGCCCGGGCGGGTGGTTATCGTGGGCGGCGGCAACACGTGGGCCGACCCCATGCGCCCCTTCCCCTGCCCCTCGGCCCAGTGGAGCCTGGCCCTGGCCCTGGCCTCCACCACGGCCAGGGGCGTGACCCTGGCCAACCCGGGCGTCCTGTCCGAGACGTGGCCGGGGTTCTGGGGTCTGTTCGCGGACAATTTCAAGCCCAAGGATAAGGAGCCCGCCCATGACGACGGAGCCAAGAAGGGACGCAGAATCCGCATCCCAAGAGATTGAGCGCCTGGAGCGCGAGGCCTCGGAAATGCTCGTGCAGCAGGAAACCGTGGCCGCGCAGATCCGCGCCCTGATGTCCCGCGAGGACCAGGGCGCGGGCATCGACTACGCCCAGGAGATATTCAGGCTCTCGCAGGAAAAGCTGCGCCTGGCCGCGGAGGTGGACTTCCGCAGGGCCCGGGCCAACCGCCTGCGCCTGGCCGGTTCCGACGGACCGCTTCAATAACCCCTTCTCCCAGATCCGGCTGGCCCCGGCCTCCGGCGCAAAGGACCGCATCATGCCCGTGAACCTGACCCGCAAGATCATCGCCGCCCACCGCCTGGACGGGGACATGGCCCCCGGCTCCGCCGTGGCCCTGAAAATCGACCAGACCCTGACCCAGGACGCCACGGGCACCATGGCCTGGCTGCAGTTCGAGGCCATGGGCGTGCCCCGCGTGCGCACGGAGCTTTCCGTGAGCTACGTGGACCACAACACCTTGCAGATGGGCTTCCGCAACCCCGACGACCACCGCTTCCTGCGCACCGTGGCCGCGCGCCACGGGGCCGTGTTCTCGCCTCCGGGCACGGGCATCTGCCACCAACTGCATCTGGAGAATTTCGCGCGCCCCGGGCGCACCCTCATCGGGTCCGACAGCCACACCCCCACCGCGGGCGGCGTGGGCTGTCTGGCCATGGGCGCGGGCGGCCTGTCCGTGGCCCTGGCCATGGCCGGCGAGCCCTACACCATCCCCATGCCCAAGGTCCTGGGCGTGCGCCTGGAGGGCCGGCTCACGGGCTGGGCCGCGGCCAAGGACATCATCCTGCACCTGTTGGGCGAGTTGTCCGTGAAGGGCGGCGTGGGCCGCGTGGTGGAGTTCTTCGGCCCGGGCGTGGCCACCCTGTCCGTGCCCGAGCGCGCCACCATCACCAACATGGGCGCGGAGCTGGGCGCCACCACGTCCATCTTCCCCAGCGACGAGTGCACCCGCGAGTTCTTCAAGGTCATGGGCCGCGAGGGCGACTTCGAGCTCCTGGGCGCCGACGAGGGCGCGGAATACGACGAGGAGATGACCATCGATCTTTCGGCCCTGGAGCCCCTGGTGGCGGCCCCGCACATGCCCGACGTGCGCCGCCCCGTGCGCGAGCTGGCCGGCCTCAAGGTGGACCAGTCTGCCATCGGCTCCTGCACCAACTCCTCTTATGCGGATATGAAGACCGTGGCCG
This sequence comes from Desulfocurvus sp. DL1XJH-121, assembly GCF_054819825.1. Classification (NCBI taxonomy): domain Bacteria; kingdom Pseudomonadati; phylum Thermodesulfobacteriota; class Desulfovibrionia; order Desulfovibrionales; family Desulfovibrionaceae; genus Desulfocurvus; species Desulfocurvus sp. DL1XJH-121. Next base: position 93,014 of record NZ_JBTVWW010000011.1, on the reverse strand, counting down.
GGATGCTGGCCGGCGAGCGCGTGGCCCCGTCCACGGACCTGCTCATCTCCCCCGGCTCCAAGCAGGTGTTGCAGATGATCGCGGCCGAGGGGCTGCTGGAGCCGGTGCTGGCCTCGGGCGCGCGCCTGCTGGAGTGCACCTGCGGCCCGTGCATCGGCATGGGCGGCTCGCCCGTGAGCGCGGGCGTGTCCGTGCGCACCTTCAACCGCAACTTCGAGGGCCGCTCCGGCACCCTGGACGCCCAGGTCTACCTGGCCAGCCCGCAGACCGCGGCCATGTGCGCCCTGCGCGGCGAGTTCACGGACCCGGCCACCTGGGGCGAGCCCCCGGCGCGGCCCGAGTTCCCGGCCGAGGCGCCCTCCATCCGCCATCTCTTCCTCATGCCCCCGGACGACGGCGCGGGCGTGGAGGTGCTGCGCGGGCCCAACATCGTGCCCCTGGAAGAGTTCGCGGCCTTGCCCGAGACCATCGAGACCAGCGTGGCCCTGAAAGTGGGCGACAACATCACCACGGACCACATCCTGCCCGCGGGCGCGCAGATCACGGCGCTGCGGTCCAACATCCCGGCCATCAGCCAGTACGTCTTCTCCCGCGTGGACGAGGGCTTCGTGCCCCGCATCACCCAGGCGGGGGGCGGCGTCATCGTGGGCGGCGAGAACTACGGCCAGGGCTCCTCGCGCGAGCACGCGGCCCTGGGGCCGCGCCACCTGGGCGTGGCCGCCGTGTTGGTCAAGTCCCTGGCGCGCATCCACCGGGCCAACCTGGTCAACTTCGGCATCCTGCCGCTGTTGTTCGCGGACCCGGCGGACTACGACCGTCTGGAGCAGGGCGCGGCCCTGACCATCCCGGCGGCGGCCATCGTCCCCGGCGGCGAGGTGGCCCTCGCCGTGGCCGGAGGCGGCGAGGTGGCGGCCCGAAATGATTTGACGGAAAATGAGCTGGCTATTATTCAGGCAGGCGGCCTGCTGAACTATGTCCGCAGGGCTGCGGACAACGTCTAGGCCCCACAGCCGAACCCTCTCAAGACACTTGGAGAGACAATGCTCGACGGATTGAGACAACATGCCGGATCGTGGATCATCAAGATCCTCTTCGGCATCATCATCCTGGCCTTCGTCTTCGCCTACGGCTCTGGCACCCTGGGCAACAAGGGCGGCGCCGTGCTGGCCTACGTGGACGAGACGCCCCTGTTGATCAAGGACTTCCAGCTGCGCCTGCGCCGCGAGATGGACCAGGTGCGCTCGCAGATGCCCAAGGCCTCCGACGAGGACCTGGCCCAGATGAAGATCAAGGACCGGGTCCTGTCCTCGATGGTCAATTCCCTGCTCATCCGCCAGAGCGCGGAGAAGCTGGGCCTGACCGTGGCCGATGCCGAGGTCAAGGAGCGCATCCGCGTCTACCGGGCCTTCAGGAACGACAAGGGCGGCTTCGACACCGCCATCTACCGGGCCGTGCTTTCGAGCAACAACATGACCCCGGCCGAGTTCGAGGCCGGGTTGCGCGCCGACCTGACCGCCGAGAAGCTCCAGAGGCACCTGGCCTCCACCGTGCTGGTGGACGAGGCCGAGGCCCGCGACTTCTTCCTCTACGGCGGGGAGCAGGCCGTGATCGACTACCTGCTGTTCCCCTGGGGCGACTTCGCCAAGGGCGTCGAGCCCGCGCAGTCCGACATCGAGGCCTACTACGAGGAGCACAAGGAGCGCTTCAAGCGCCCGGCCCGCGCCACCTTGCAGTACCTGAGCTTCACGCCCCAGGCCCTGGCCAAGGACCAGCCCGTGTCCGCCGAGGAGATCAAGACCTACTACGAGGGGCACAAGGCCGAGTTCGCCAGCCCCGAGCAGGTCCGCGCCCGGCACATCCTGCTCAAGCTGGACCAGGACGCCGGGGACAAGGACGTCAAGGACGTCCGGGCCAAGCTCCTGCGCATCAAGGCCGAACTGGGCAAGCGCGACTTCGCCGCCCTGGCCGAGAAATATTCCCAGGGCCCCAGCAAGGCCCAGGGGGGCGACCTGGGCTGGTTCAGCAAGGGCATGATGGTCCCGGCCTTCGAGGAGGCCGCCTTCGCCCTCAAGCCCGGCGAGGTCAGCGACCCCGTGCGCACCAGCTTCGGCTGGCACCTCATCAAGCTTGAGGAGCATCGCGACGCGGGCACCGAAACCATAGAGGAGGCCACCCCGCGCATCAAGGCCCAGCTGGCCGAGGAAAAGGCGGCCACCGCGGTGGGCGAGAAGCTGGATCAGGGCATCGACCAGATCATCGTGGGCGACTCCCTGGCCAAGGTGGCCGAGACCCTGGGCATGAACCTGGAGTCCACGGGCCCCGTGACCGAGGACATGCTGGTCCAGGGCCTGGGCGTGGACGCGGACTCCGCGCACTCCCTGTTCAACCTCGTGCCCGGCAAGGCCTCGGAAACCCCCGTGGCCGTGGAGGGAGGCTACATCCTGGTCTCCAAGGCAGCTTTTGTGGACGCCACCTACGCGCCCGTGGAGAAGGTCAAGGGCGCCATCGTCGAGGCCCTGCGCCGCGAGACCGCCATGGGTCTGGCCCAGAAGAAGGCCGACTCCGTGCTGGCGGCCCTGCTCGACGAATCCAAGGCCGAGGACACCGAGGCCGCCCAGGCCAAGGCGATCCACACCAGCAAGCCCTTCGGCCGCCGGGGCCTGATCCCCGAGCTGGGCATGAATCCGCCCCTGGTGGAGTCGGTGTTCGCCGCGCCCCAGGGCAAGTGGCTGGACAAGAGCTTCGCCGTGAACGACGGCTACGTGCTGGTGCGCCCGGACGCGCGCATCGCGCCGCCCGAGGAGCAGTGGGAGCGCCAGAAGCCCATGCTCATGGCCCAGCTCCGTCAGCTCAAGGGCAACGAGATGTTCATGGCCTACCTCTCGGATCTGCGCGACAAGGCCGAGATCAAGATCGTGGAGCCCCGGCTGCTGGAAGACTAGCCGCCGCCGGACAAACCAATGCGACAACCCCCGTCTCCGAGAGGAGACGGGGGTTTTTGGTGCGCGATGGCCGTGGCCCGGGCTAGTCGTTGCGGGGGCGGCGGAAGCGGCGGCGGCGGGGCTTGGGCGGCTCGATGCCCAGGGCCCCGCGCACGATCTCGGTGATGAAGATGGCGATCTTCATGGGCAGGTACACGTAGGTCATGACCATGACCAGGGCGTAGGCGTAGCCGCCGTTCCAGGGCCGGGCCTTGTACCAGGCGTAGTCCGGGTGGTTCCAGACGATGAAGAAGAAGAACACGCCGCCCATGAGGTGGGCGAAGGACGCCAGGCGGCCGCCGCGCTTGTAGTAGGCCAGATAGACCACGCCCATGAGCCCCAGGTACAGGAGCAGGCTCAAGGGACCCGTCAGGGTCAGGGAGATTTCCAGACCCCTGTTCACGATGTCCAGGATGTTGTCCAGGAGTTGCATGGCGCTGCCTCCTTGTTTCCCCCATAAGCATGAAAAGGGAAAAAGGCAACGGGGACTGGGCCGTGGACGGCCTGCTAGGCCATGCGCAGTGCTATTTCGTGATGGTTCACGAGGATGCGGCTGACGTAGCTCACGGTGGAGTCGAACCCTGGGATGCGGCCGTAGCGGCCGTACACGTCGCCGTCCTCGCGGGTGTTGCCCAGACCGCAGTGGTAGCCCGCTGCGGCGCTGAGGATGTTGCCGTTTCGCGCGCGCAGGAACCGGGCCAGCATGAGCACCATGGCGTCCACGGGCCGCTTGTACAGCACGCGCTCGTCAAAGGCCTTGAAGAAACGCACGTCCTTGTCGTCGAAGATGCTGCGGCCCTTGAAGTTCTCGCGCAGGTAGCGGCGGTAGCGGCTGCGGGATTCCTTGACCTGGTCGTCCAGGCCCTGGGCCTCGGCGTCGGCCGCGAGCCAGTCCCCGGCCCGGGGGGCCGCCTCGCCCGCGCGTCCGGCGGAAAGGGCCTCACGCAGGTATTCGGTGGCGTCGCCCGCCACCTTGTTGCGGCGGCGCATGGCCTTTTTCCAGTCCGCCCGGCGCTGGTAGTAGTTGTCCACCTCCCGAGCCCACTGGGGCAGGGCGTAGGGCGCGGACGAGTGCTCCGGGCGGGTTCCGCCGCAGGTCATGCCGTACTCCGCGGCCGTGGCCGGGATGAACTGGCAGATGCCCACGGCCAGGGCCCGGGACACGGCGAATTCGTAGAAAAACGACTCGGTCATGATCTGGGCCGCCACCCAGACCGGGTCCACGGGATACACGTCATGGTGGGCGCGAACGCTTCTGACGATCCACAGGCAGATGTTCGTGACGCGCTTTTCCAGGTCCATGCTGCCGTAGCGCTGTTTCCATACGGGCAGGGTCCTGCCCTTGTAGTTGGCGCGCACGGCCTCCAGGATGGCTCGGCCCAGGCGCGCCTGGAGCAGGCGGCCTTGTTTGCCGTCCAGGGGCGGCGACCAGGTGCGGGGCACCATGACGTTGATGGGCGTTTCCAGAAGGGCGGCGGCCGGGGCGGGTACGGCCCCGGCCACGGCGCAGACGGCCGGTGCCAGGGCGGCGGCCACCATGGCCTTGACGGCGTGGCGGCGGCTGGGATCCATAGTGCGTTCCTCGGGGCTGGCGGGTTTGTCGGGCCAGGGCCCGTGGGCCCTGGGGAGAACATACACGCAAACGCGCGTCTCCGCGAGGGGCGGAAAGGGTGTGGAAAACGCCCCGCGCGTGGCGCGCGGGGCGGAGGGGCGTCTTAGAACAGCATGGAGAACAGGCGCACGGCCAGAGGCGTGGGCTTCTTGGGCGGCACCAGGGGCATCGCGGCGCGCCTTTTCAGGGCGTCGAGTTCCCGGTCCAGCCGGGAGCGGTCGTCGCTGAGATGCTTGCTGGAAAATTCCAGAGATTTGCGAAGCCTTTTCATTTCGCGGGCATGAGCCTCTATGATAGTTTCCACGGACTGCATGGTTTCCTGCCTCGTTCCTGTGTTGAGGAGCGGCCTTCGGGCCTTGGCGTCATCCCTGCGCCTTGGCCCCTGATCCAGTGCCTGGGCCCGGGTTCCCCTTTCCGGGCGTTCCAAGTTTTCCACATAGTCTTTTTGATCCTGTGGAAAACCAACGGGTTGACCTTACTATAATGACAAATTCAGTGGGCTAACAAATAGAAAATTTAAATCGAAACTATAATTATGATTTGCAGAACAAATAATTTTGCTGAAATATCGTTTACATTGGCAAAAGTCCAGATTTTGAAAGTGTATAGCTCGGCGGGCCCGACGCGATATTCTTTGACTTCGCGCTGTTCCTTTCCTATCCATGGTCCAGACACCCTTCCAAGGAGGAAATCCGATCATGAAATGGATGATCCGCTCTTTGTTCGCCGTGGCCCTTGTCCTGGCCTTCTGGTCGTCCAACTCCCTGGCCGCGGGCCCCGTGGTCGTGCTGGAGACCAGCGAGGGCGACGTCATGCTGCTCCTGGACGATGCCAAGGCCCCGAAGACCGTGGCCAATTTCCTGCGCTACGTGGACTCCGGCTTCTACGAGGGGACCATCTTCCACCGCGTGATCAAGGACTTCATGATCCAGGGCGGCGGGTTCGACCAGCGCATGCTCATGAAACCCGCGGGCCCGCCCATCGCCAACGAGGCGGACAACGGGCTGTCCAACAAGCGCGGCACCATCGCCATGGCCAGGACCATGGACCCTCAGAGCGCCAGCAGCCAGTTCTACATCAACCACAAGGACAATCCCTTCCTGGATTTCACAGCCAAGACCAACCAGGGCTGGGGGTACGCCGTGTTCGGGCGCGTGATCCGCGGCATGGACGTGGTGGACCGCATCGCTTCGGTGAAGACGGGCGTGCGCGGCGGCATGCAGGACGTGCCCGTAACGGCGGTGATTCTCAAGCGCGCCTATCGCCGGACCGAATAGAAAACCGGTTTGTCTTTTCGCAAAACAGGGCCCCGTCCGTTCTGGATGGGGCCTTTTGTGTATACAGGGGGAGCGTCTGGTTGCAGAAACACCTGCCAAGGAAGGATTTTTCAGTTGACAGTATGCCGTTACGAAAGTAGGCCAAGCGTATACGGAACTTCGAATAATCGGGGATTCTGCCATGAACAGAGACGCAACTGGTGTAAGAAAGCGCATACTGGAGACAGCCTACGCCAAATTCTCCAAACTCGGTGTGCGTGGCGTGACCATGGACGACATAGCGTCGGACCTCCGCATGAGCAAAAAGACCTTGTACAGGCATTTTGCAGGCAAAGAGGACCTGGTCCGGACCCTGCTCATGGAAAAATATCTCTCGCGGCATGAGGACATCTTCAAGGTGCTGGCCCAGGGCGGCACCATCCGCGAGTTGTTCGCCAGGGTCTTTCCCTTGATAGGGCGCTACGTCCAGTCCCTGTCGCCCGCATTCATGGCCGACGTGCAGCACGAGTACCCCCGGGTATGGGAACTGCACGAGCAGAGCCGCAGCCTGATGATCAGCCGCTTCGCGCGGGTGCTGGAGGCGGGCGTTGCCAGCGGGGAGGTTCGCCCCGGCATCGACCCGGAGGTCGCGGCGGGCATCATGCAGTGCGTGGTCACAAGCTACATGGTGCCGGACAGGTTCCGCGACACCGAGAAGACCCTGCCCCATGCCTTCCTGACGTGGTTTTCCATGTTCACGGGCGGCATGTTCCAGGACCCGCCCGACATCCAGGGGATGTGGGACAGGGACGTGGCCGCGCACAAGGCGGAGGCCGGAGCGCAGGACTAGGGGATCAAGCCTTGGAAGGATTTCGCCAATCAGGCGTGCCGTCCGGCCAGCAATGGCCGGACGGCACGCTTTTCTTTTGCGGGGGAACGGCGCGCCGGTTCAGCGCACCGTGATCACGATCCCCTGGTCCGTGACGCGCACCGAGGCCTTCTCCGGGGCGGCCGAGAGATCCAGGACAACGCGCAGGTGGTCGTCGTGGACCCCCAGGCGCAGGGCCTTGCCCTTGCCCTGGCCCACGGGCAGGACGCGTTCGCCCGGATATGACCAGCGCCCCGGTATGTCCACCACATAGCGCGGCGGCGAGTCCAGGCTGAAGCCCGAGGGCCGCCCCGGCTTTCCGTCCACGTCCAGGGTCACCACCAGGGCCCCGTTCCAGATCCCGGTGCGCACGCCCTTCAGGCCGGCCCGGGCGGCCGTTCCGACGCCCCGGGGCTGGCCGGAGGGGCGCACGGGCTTGGGCGGGGCCTGGACGACGATCTCTTCCAGAGGCGGTTCCTCGGCGGGCGGTTCTTCGGCGACGGCGGCGGGAAGGGGCGGGGAGGGCTCGTCCTGGGCCGTGGAGTTGGTCTCGGCCGTCTCGTCGTCGGCCTGGCCGGTCGCCGCCGTGTCCTCGGCGGGCGCGGCGTCAAGGGTCTCCGTCGCCGTGGTCGGAACGGCCGCCGGTTCGGCGGCCGCCTCGGCCGGAGCGGGAAGCGGGGCCGTGGCGTTGTCCGCCGCCGCGGGCAGGGCCGCAGGGCCGGTGCCGGGCGCGGCGACGCCCGGGGTTTCCGGGTTGACCTCGCAGCGTATGGAGTGGGGACCCAGTTCGGGGCCTCCCCGGTGGAACAGCCACAGACCGCCCAGGGCCAGCACGGCGACCAGGGCCACGGCCAGGGCCGCGCGCGCCGGGCCGGAGGCGTAGAGGTCGCCCGGGCCCAGGCTGGTCTTGCCGCAGCGCACGCAGGTGTAGCTGGCCACGGGCAAGAGCGCCAGGAGCCTGGCCAGGCCCTTGCGCACTTCGTGGACCATGAGGTCGTTGCCGCAGTTGGAGCACTTCACGTTTTTCGTTTCCCGCTGCCCGGAGGCGATGATGCGCTGTTTCATACGGGGAAACAGCGCCCCTTGCAAGGTGGGGAAAACCACGCGAATTACCGCCATTTCCGGCCCTTGCGGTGGGGGGCCGCCCATTGGGGCGATTTCACTTGACAAAGAAGCGGCCCTGCCCGTATCCATTAGCTCCCTGTTGGGCCGGATCGCGGCCGCGGGGCCGATCGTTGCCCGGGGCTTCCCGCGCGACGACCCTTGGAGAGGTGGCCGAGCTGGCTGAAGGCGCGCCCCTGCTAAGGGCGTATACCTTTACGGGTATCGAGAGTTCAAATCTCTCCCTCTCCGCCAGGACTGCAAGGGGTTATCAATCATGGTCTTCCAGGTTGATAACCCCTTTTTCCTTGCCCTCCGCCCCGCGCCATCTCGCCGAACCGCTCCCCGGAGTCGGGAAGAGCGGCGTCCCCGTGTATAAGCCTTCCTATATCAAAATATTTTCCGCACAAGAAATGCCGACGTCGTTTTGCGCGCAATTGTCATGTTTTGCGCCCGTTTCCTTGCCTTTTGGTGTGCCGGGGCCCGCGCGCGCGGGGCTTCGCACGCGTTTCGCACGCGCGCGCCATGCCGTGCGCGTTGCCGCGCCTCCCGACGGGCGATGAGAAGAAATACGATATCTTAGGGGCCGTTGTTGACACGCTGTAACCTGTTTGTAACATAGCCGGGGGTTACGCCTTTCCATTTGTTCCCATCAGCCCATAAGACAAGCACTCCAAGGAGAGAGAGGATGAAAAATTTCGCTAAGTTGATGTTGGCTGCGGCCATGTTGGCCCTGGTCTGCGGCGTTGCCGCCGCGGGCACTTTGGAGACGGTCCAGCAGAGCGGCAAGATCACGCTGGGCGTGAGCGAAGGCGTCCCCGGTTTTTCGGCGCCTGATTCCAACGGCCGCTGGGTCGGTTTCGACGTGGACATGGGCCGCGCCGTGGCCGCCGCCGTGCTCAAGGACGCCGAGGCGCTGAAGTTCGTTCCCCTGGCCTCCAAGCAGAAGGTTGTCGCCGCCTCCTCGGGGCAGGTGGACCTGGTGTCCCGCACCACCACCTGGACCATGAAGCGCGACTGCAAGCAGGGCGTGGACTTCACCGTCGTGGTCTTCTACGATGGCCAGGGCTTCATGGTGAAGAAGTCCCTGGGCGTGAGCAACGCCAAGGAGTTGGACGGCGCTTCCGTGGCCGTGGTCTCGGGCACCACCTCCGAGCTCAACGTGGCCGACTTCGCGCGCAAGCACAACATCAAGCTTGAGACCGTGGTCTTCGATTCCAAGAAGGAGGCCTTCAACGCCTACCTCCAGGGCCGCACCGACGTCTTCTCCACGGACATCAGCCAGTTGGCCGCCCTGCGCACCAGCGCGCCCACACCCGCCGACCACGTGGTCCTGCCCAACGCCATCTCCAAGGAGCCCCTGTCGCCCTTCGTGCGCCACGGCGACAACCAGTGGAAGGACCTGGTCACCTGGGTCCTCAACGGGCTCATCGAGGCCGAGGAGAAGGGCATCACCCAGGCCAACGTCGAGGACGTCAAGGCCAATTCCACGGACCCCGTAGTCCAGCGCATGCTGGGCGTCACGGGCGACGTGGGCTCCTTCATCGGCCTGGACAACGACTGGCTGGTGCGCGCCATCAAGGCCGTGGGCAACTACGGCGAGATCTACGACCGCCACTTCGGCCCCAAGACGCCCATGAACATTCCCCGCGGCGTGAACAGCCTCTGGACCGAGGGCGGGCTGCTGTACGCCATGCCCATCCGCTAGCCGGTTTGCATCAACACCTTTGCCGCCCCGCGCCGCCGGCCGCAACCGGCGACGCGGGGCTCACCCTTATCTGAATGTAGAGCCATTTTGAAAACCTCAAGCTTCAAAGACCAGCTCGTGGCCCTGGTTCCGCAGGTGCTCGTCGTTGGCGGGGCCGTCTACGTGGCCCTGCTGCTCTTCCAGAATACCCAGGCCAACCTCGAAGCCCGCAACATCGCCTCGGGCTTCGGCTTCCTGGGCGTGGAGGGCGGCCTGCCCATCAACGACACGCTGCTGCCCTATTCCCCGGCCGACACCTACGGCTACGCCTTCCTGGTGGGAGCCCTGAACACCCTGTTCGTGGCCGCCCTGGCCATCGTGTTCTCCACGGTGGTGGGCGTCGTGGTCGGCGTGGCCCGGGTGTCCGCCAACTGGCTGGTGGCCAGGTTGGCCGCCGTGTACGTGGAGGTCCTGCGCAATATCCCGCTGCTGTTGTCGCTGTTCTTCTGCTACTCCATCGTGCTGGTGTCCCTGCCTCATCCTCGCAAGAGCCTGACCCCGCTGCCCGACGTGTTCCTGAACAACCGGGGCGTGTTCCTGCCCCGGCCCGAGATGCAGGACGGCATGTATTTCGTGCTGGCGGCCGTGGCCGTGGCCGTGGCCGCGTCGGTGTTGGTCTGCCTCTGGTCCCGCCGCAGGCAGGACGAGACGGGCCGGGGCCTGCGCTCGGGGTGGATATCCCTGGGACTTTGCGTCGGCCTGCCCGTGGCGGCGTATTTCCTGGCCGGACGGCCCGTGCAGTTCGACGTGCCCGCGCTCAAGGGCTTCAATTTCAAGGGCGGCATGGTGATGCGGCCCGAGTTCTTTTCCCTGCTCCTGGTGCTGGTGCTCTACACAGCCGCCTACATCGGCGAGAACGTTCGCAGCGGCATCCAGTCCGTGGACAAGGGCCAGCTGGAGGCGGCCAAGGCCCTGGGCCTCAAGCCCGGGCTGATCATGCGCAAGGTCATCCTGCCCCAGACGCTTCGTGTGTGCATTCCCGCCACCACCAACGACTACTGCAGCCTGGTCAAGAACACCTCCCTGGCCGTGGCCATCGGCTATCCGGACATGGTTTCCGTGGGCGGCACCATCGTCGGCCAGAACGACCAGGCCATCGAGATCATCGCCATGTGGATGGCCGTGTACCTGGCCATCAACCTGGTCATCTCCGTGGTCATGAACTGGTTCAACGCCAAGGTGCAGCTGGTGGAGCGATGAGCGAACTCAAGACCTTCACTCCGTCCCCCTCGGCCCCGGCCCCCGTCACCCAGACCGGGGTCATCCGTTGGCTGCACGCCAACCTGTTCGCGGGCTGGCTCAATTCCCTGCTCACGGTCCTGGCCCTGTGGCTGCTGTACAAGGCCGTGCCGCCCATCCTGTCCTGGGGCGTGTTCGACGCCGTGTGGACGGGCGGGCCCGAGGCCTGCCAGGGCGCCACGGGCGCCTGCTGGACGTTCATCTGGCACAAGCTGCGCATCCTGATGGTGGGCACCTATCCCCAGGAGCTGATCTGGCGGCCCGCCGCCGTGGGGCTCCTGTTCGCCGGGGCCGTGGCCGCCACGGTGAGCGGGCGCTGCCGCCGCTGCGTGCTCGCGGGCCTGTGGCCGGTGCTGTTCGTGGCGTCCCTGTGGCTCATCGGCGGGGGCGCGGGGCTCGAGGTAGTGGACCAGTCCCAGTGGGGCGGGCTCATGCTCAGCCTGGGCCTGGCCGCGGTGGGCATCCTGTTCTCCATTCCCCTGGGCATCCTGCTGGCCCTGGGGCGGCAGTCCCGGATGCGCGGCATCTCCGCCGTGTGCACGGGGTTCATCGAGCTGGTGCGCGGCGTGCCCTTGATCACCATCCTGTTCATGGCCTCGGTGATGATGCCGCTGTTTCTGCCCGTGAACATGCAGATCAACAACCTCTTGCGCGTGCAGCTGGGCATCATCATGTTCTCCTCGGCCTACATCGCCGAGGTGGTGCGGGGCGGGCTCCAGGCCGTGCCCAGGGGGCAGGGCGACGCAGCCAAGGCCCTGGGCCTGGCCCCGTGGATGATCCTCGGCTTTGTGATCCTGCCCCAGGCCCTGCGCTACGTGCTGCCGTCCCTCATCGGGCGTTGCATCGCCCTGCTCAAGGACACTTCCCTGGTGATCATCGTCGGGCTCCTGGACTTCCTGGGCATGGCCAAGGCCGCCGCCCAGGACCAGCACTGGCTGGGGCGCGACGCCGAGGCGTACATCTTCTGCGCCCTGGTCTACTGGTGCTTCTGCTTCGGCATGAGCCGCTACGGCCGCAGCATTGAAAAGCGCGGCCCCAAGACAAACCATTAAAAGGCGCACGTCATGAATGCCAACGAAATAGTCATCGAGGTCAAGGGCCTGAATAAGTGGTACGGCGACTTCCACGTGCTCAAGAACATCGACCTCCAGGTGCGCAAGGGCGAGCGCATCGTCATCTGCGGCCCCTCGGGGTCGGGCAAGTCCACCCTGATCCGCTGCGTGAACCAGCTGGAGCACCACGAGCAGGGCTCCATCGTGGTCCAGGGCACCGAGCTTTCGGGCCGCCTGAAGGGCATCGAGAAGATCCGCCGCGAAGTGGGCATGGTCTTCCAGAGCTTCAACCTTTTCCCGCACATGACCGTGATGCAGAACCTGACCCTGGCTCCGGTGTGGGTGCGCAAGATGCCCAAGAAGGAGGCCGAGGCCACGGCCCTGCATTATCTCGACCGGGTGCGCATCGCCGAGCAGGCGGACAAGTATCCGGGCCAGCTTTCCGGCGGGCAGCAGCAGCGCGTGGCCATCGCCCGGGCCCTGTGCATGAGCCCCGATATCCTGCTCTTCGACGAGCCCACCTCGGCCCTGGATCCGGAGATGATCAAGGAAGTCCTGGACGTCATGATCAGCCTGGCCGAGGAGAACATGACCATGGTCTGCGTGACCCACGAAATGGGCTTTGCCCGCACCGTGGCCGATCGCGTGATCTTCATGGATTGCGGCGAGATAGTCGAAGAGAACACCCCGGAAGAGTTCTTCACCAATCCCCAGTACGACAGGTCCAGGCTGTTCCTGAGCCAGATCCTGCACCACTAGGCGGGGCGATCCCCCACACGTTCCCGGCCGGAATCTCCGGCCGGAGGATGCGGCCGTCCGTCCCCGGCATCCTCGCCGCCAGGCCCTTGGGGCGGCAAGCGGGAAGGCCGGAACGGCTTGCATATTCACTTCATACGGATGAGCGGGCGGACGCCCGCGAGGCCCGGGAGGCGCCCGCGCTCCGGCGGCTGGTTCTGCGCGCCGAACGGTAGGCGTATCTAGCCTATTTTTCGGAGGGGCTGGTGGGCTGGTTTCGCTGTTCGTCCGGAGAGGTGTCCGGGCCTTCGGCCCGGGGGCGCGGGGCCGAAGGCGGGGCCTGTGCCCACAGGGCGCAGGCCAGTGCGTGGACCTGGTCGCCCAGCATCTCCGCCAGGCAGCCCGCCCCGGTGGCCCGGACCGGGGTTCCGGCCTGGTCCAGGCTGTCGAAGGCGTCGCCCAGGAAGTGCAGGGCCGAGGCCACGTCGAACAATTCCGATAGCGGGTCCCTTGCCGTGGAGCTGCGTGTCGAGTCTGTGCTCATGCTTCCATCCTCACGGTTGCGGTGGTGAAGGGGGCGCAGCCGGGCACGGCCGCCCGCACTGCGCCATGATGGAGCATGAAGGTAGTTTATATAGTATCGCCAGTAAATATGTGAAAAGCCGGTAGAAGGCGCGGGCGGGTTTTGCCGTCCGGGCCGGGGCGCGGTGGGGCGCGGCTAGGGCTGGAAGGGGGAGGCCTCGCGGCCGGGCAGGGACTGGGAGACCCGCCAGCACAGGGAGGCGAAGTCCTGGTGCACGGCCTGGGCCAGCCGGTAGGCGTCCTGGAGCTTCAGGCTGCGGCCCGAGTTGCGCACCTTGCGGTAGGTGCCCACGGGATCCTGTTGCAGGGGGAAGGCCGCCCGGGCGATGTCCGAGTGGCTGCGGCCCTGGCGGATGCGCGCCGCCTCGATGGCGTCCAGATAGCGTTGGGTGAAATCCAGTGCCTCGTCCATTGCATTACTATAGCCGATATCGCCTCCTGGGCAATAGGTGAAAATAGCCTAGAATTCCCCGGGGCCCCCTTGACGTATAGGCGATTTTAGCCTATATTGCGCCCATGCCTACATCCGGAAAAGAGGATGGGACTGGACGGTTTTCCGACGTCTGGGTCCCGGTTCCCGTGCGCGGGCTGCGCCTGGGGTTCGAGATGAACCCCGCGGGCCACGTGCGCAAAACGACGCCCGTGCCGGGGAGCCGGTGGCTCGTTCCCCTGCCCGACCTGGGGGACGGCAGGGGCTGGGGCTACAGGTTGCGGCAGGGCGGGCGGGAGTGCGGGCTGGCCGCGTCGGCCATCTTCGAATTCTTCGGCCCGGAGTTTCAGGGGCAGGCGAAATCCGCCTTTGCGGACGCCATCGGCACGGCCAGGCGCGAGAACCGCCGCGAACTGGACGCCTATCTGCTGCGCGAGCCGCTGGGGGCGCTGCTCCTGGAAGGGGAGCCCAGGCATCTGGACGGACTGGCCGCCGCGCTGGCCTCGGGCTGCCCCTGGGAATGGGGGCGCATCCGGGGCGACGCCCGGGGCGCGGATCCGATCCTTGGATTCTAGGGGGGAGGCCATGCGATTCGATCCCGTTGTGGAAATCATCCGGCTGGAGGAATCGGCCCAGGGAACCCTGGGCGCCCTCAGGCTGAACAAGGAGCTCGTCTGCGCCACCCTGGAGCCGCCGGACCGCGAGAACGCGGCGGGCGTGTCCAGCATCCCGGCCCAGCAGTACCGTTGCGCGCGGCACGCGTCGGCGAAATTCGGCGAGACATTCGAGGTCCTGGACGTGCCCGGGCGCACCCACGTTCTCTTTCACGCCGGGAACACGGCCGCGCAGACCCGGGGCTGCATCCTGCTGGGCGGGGCCTGGGGCCGCGTGGGCGGCGGTCGCGCGGTGCTGGACAGCCGCGAGGCCTTCACGCGGTTCATGGACCGGCTTTCGGGCGCGGATTCCTTTCATCTGACCATCTACGAACAATACTGAGGGGGGCGCATGCAGTGCGAATGCTGCGGGGAGCGCACGCGCGTGGTGCGCACGGTGCAGGTGCGGCCCGGGGTCACCGAGCGCACCCGGGCCTGCGACGGCTGCGGCCGGGTCTTCACCACCGTTGAACGCCGGGGCCGGGACGCGGCCTGCGGGGGGCGCTGATGGACTGGAAGGACGTGGGCAAAATGGCGGCGGACGCCGCGCCCGTGCTGGCCGGGGTGCTGGGCGGCCCGGCCGGGGCCGTGGTGGGCGCGGCCGGGGCCCTGGTGGCCGCCTGCCTGGACGTGGAGCCCGAGCCCGAGGCCGTGGCCAGGGCCATGGAAAACGATCCCCGGGCCGCGTTGCGACTCAGGGAACTGGAGGCGGCCGAGCGCCGGCGGCTCCTGGCCTGGCGGGCCAAGCAACTGGAAGCCGACGCGGCCTATGACGCCCAGCTCACCACCCGCCACACCGCGGACATGGCCTCGGATTCCTGGCTGTCCAAGAACGTGCGGCCCCTGTGCCTGCTGGCCGTGACAGCGGCCATCATCGCCTCGGCCCTGGCCCCGGGCGTGGCCCCGGCCAAGCTTTCGGCCCTCACGGATCTGGGCTGGGGCGTGTACGGCTACTATTTCCTGGGGCGCAGCGCCTTCGACAAGGGCGCGGTGCGCCTGCACTGGGGGGGCGGAGCGTGAGCGAGACCCAGGACGTGGCGCTCCTGCTGGCGCGCATCGACGAGCGGGTCAAGGCCGTGATGCAGGACGTGGCGGAACTGCGTCGCAGCCAGCGCTGCGCCACCCATTCCGAGAAGCTCCGCAACCTGGAGCGCGTGGTCTTCGGGGTCATGACTGTGACCTTCGGGCTCATCGGCAAGGCTGTCTACGATTTATTCCGCTAGCAAGCCGTTGAAAAACAGCGATCTGCGGCGTTGCTGCGAACAATTCAAAACCTCGCGTATTGGGATACGCTTCGGTCTTAAATTGTTCTTGCGCCTTGCATCTCACTATTTTTGAACGGCTTGCGCAGAAGGATCTTTCAACAATCTGCCAGCCCGGAACGGGACAGGCCAGGCTGGGAAGCGGCGGCGCGAGGACGCAAAAAAGCCCGGGAGCACCGTGGGCGGCGAGACCGTAGAACGCTCGTTCTTGGAATGGGGCGGGGCCCCTGCGTACTCCCCCCGGCGCGGCCGGGCCGCCCGGTGGGGACGTCGCGTACTCCTGGTGTTCATTCTCTTGGTCAGGTCGCCACACCTGTGTCCCAGGCAACCATACAATAACCACTTGCGGGAACCATGACAAGGCCCACAGGGGAATATATTGGTCCGGTCGAACTGAAACCGGAACCGGAGGGGTGAGTTGCGCCAAAAATCAGCACCTTGCGATGGCCTTCCGGCGTCGCCCGCCGAGGCCGGAAAACCAGCCCCGGCGCTCCCGCCCGCGCCGCTGGCCCCGGCCTCGCCCGGCCCCACGGCCCGCGCGGATGGTGCGGCCCCGGACCAGGAGGCCCGGCGCTGGATCATGGAGCGCCTGCGCGAGGTGGCCGAGCGCTGTTTGCAGGCCGTGCCCCCGCCCGCGCGCGGCAAGGACGCCGACGGGGTCTGGAAGTTCGACGCGGCCGGGGCCGTCAGGGCCCTGAACCTCATGGGCAAGGAGCTGGGCATGTTCTCGGATCGGGTGGAGCATTTGGTGAACGTGCACGAACAATCCCTGGAAGAGCTGGAATGACCGAACGCCAGAAACGAATCCGCCAGCGTCTCAAGGACGATCTGGTGCACTACGCGGAGCGCTGCCTGTCCGTGCGCGCCAAGGACGGGCGCGTGGGCCGCCTGGTGCTCAACCGGGCCCAGGCCCATCTGCACGCGGCCCTGGAGAACCAGCGCAAGAGGACCGGGCGCGTGCGGGCCTACGTGCTCAAGGGCCGCCAGCAGGGAGCTTCCACCTACATCGGCGCGCGCTTCTTCCACCGTGTGACCCACGGCCGGGGCCTGCGCGCCTTGGTCATGGCCCACGACATGGAATCCACCAAGAACCTCCTGGAGATGACCAGGCGCTTCTACCGCCACTGCCCGCCCCTCGTGCGCCCGGAGCTGGGGCGGGACAACGCGCGGGAACTGGAATTTCCCGGCCTGGACAGCGGATACCGGGTGGCCACGGCGGGCAGCAAGGGGGCGGGGCGGTCCCAGACCGTCCAGTTCCTCCACGGCTCGGAGGCCGCCTTCTGGCCCAACGCGCGGGAGCACGCCGCAGGCGTACTGCAGACCGTGTCCGGCGGCGCGGGATCGGAGGTCATCTTCGAGACCACGGCCAACGGCACGGACCCCTTCTTCCACGCGGGCTGGAGGGCGGCCCAGGCCGGGGAGAGCCCGTACCTGGCCGTGTTCATCCCCTGGTTTTGGCAGCCGGAATACAGGCTGGACGCCCCCGAGAAGTGGTCGCCCGACGCCGAGGAGGCCGAGTTGGCCGAGCTGTTCAACCTCACACCCGGCCAGCTGGCCTGGCGGCGGGCCAAGATCGCTGAGCTGGGGGACGCGCTTTTGTTCCGCCAGGAATACCCCTGCACCCCGGAGGAGGCCTTCAGCAACACGGGCTTCGACTCCTTCATCCGCACGGCGGACGTGCTGCGCGCGCGCAAGTCCGACGCCCAGGGCTCGGGGCCCGTGGTGGCCGGGGTGGACCCGGCGCGCTTCGGGGACGACCGCACCGCGCTGATCCTGCGCCGGGGCCGCCGGGCCTTCGGCCTGCGCACCTGGCGGGGGCGCGACACCATGGAGGTGGCGGGCATCTGCCGCCGCGCCCTGGAACAGGCCTCCCCGCCCATCCAGCGGTTGTTCGTGGACGCGGGGGGCCTGGGCGCTGGCGTGGTGGACCGCCTGCGCGAGATGGGCTTCGGCCCGCGCATCACGGCCGTGAATTTCGGCTCCCGGGCCGCCAGCCCGGACCGCTACCGCAACAAGCGCAGCGAGATGTGGGGCGAGATGCGCGACTGGCTCACGGGCGAGCTGCCCGTGGCCCTGCCCGACGACGACGCCCTGCAGGCCGACCTCACGGGGCCGGGCTATTCCTACGACAGCTCGGGCCGCCTGATGCTGGAGTCCAAGGAGACCATGCGCGCCCGGGGCATGGGCAGCCCGGACGGGGCCGACGCCCTGGCCCTGACCTTCGCCGCGCCCGTGCGCGCGGGCCGCCCGGCCCAGCGCTACGCCGACGCCTGGGCCGGCATGCGCGCCCAGGGCGGGGCCGAACTGGCGGAGGGCGCATGATCGACCTTGCGGACCTGCGCATCCTGTCCCGGGCCCGGTCCCTGGACGACGCCGTCCTCGCGGAGCTTTGGGAGCGGTTGTGGGCCGAGAATCTCGCCCGGGCCGTGTTCTACGCTGGCGGCATGGAGGACTTCGCGTCCTTCAGGGCCTTCGCGGACGAACCCGGGCGGCTGTTCTACGCGGTCACCGCCGGGGGCGGCCCGGCGGCCCTGTTCTGGCTGGACGGGGGCGGGGGCGGGGCCGCGCGCATCCATTTCGCGGCCTACCGCCGGGCCTGGGGCCGGGCCGCGCGGATCATCGGCCTGTTCGTCACGGACTGGCTCTTGACCTGCCGTACGGCCCAGGGCCGCCGGGCCCTGGAGGTGCTGGTGGGCGTGACCCCGGCCAGCCACGCCCCGGCCCTGAAATTCATCGCCGACATCAGCTTCACCATCCTGGGCACGGTGCCCGGGGCCCTGGTCCTGGCGGACGGTTCCCGCACCGGGGCGGTGGTTTCGTACCTCAGAGCACGGGAGGACTGAGATGGGCGGAGGATCCATAGGCGGCAAGGGCACGAGCTACGAGTACCCCGAGGTCCCCGAGGTGGAGGACACCAGCGACGACGAACAGACCCGGGAGCGCCTGCAGGCCGCGCGTGAGCGCGAGGAGCAGCGGCGCAGGAACGCGGCCCGCTCCACCCTGGCCACCAGCGCCTCGGGCCTGGACAAGGCCGCCAACGTGAAAAAGACCACCCTGGGGTAGCCATGAACGCCACGACGAACACGAGCGCGGGCCCGCCGCCCGCTACGGGCGAATCCCGCGAGACCGCCCAGGACGTCCTGAGGCGCTTTTCCGGCCTGGCCTCGGCCCGGGACGCCTTCGACTCCATCTGGGAGGAGGTGGCCGAATACATGGGCCCGGCCTACGCGGGGTTCAAGGCCCGGCCCGGGCATCCCAGACGCCCCCGGCCCGACCTTGTGGACTCCACGGCGCGCCGCGCGGCGGGCATCTTCGCCGCGGGCATGCTCTCCGGGGTCTCGTCCCCGTCCCAGCGCTGGTTCCGCCTGACCACGGCGGACCGGGGCCTGGAGGACCGGCCCCGGGTGCGGGCCTGGCTCCAGGCCCTGGAGGAAATCTACTGCCGGGCCCTGTCGCGCTGCGGGTTCTACCCCCAGCAGACCCTGGGCTACCACCAAGCCGGGCTTTTCGGCTGGCAGTGCATGTACGTGGACGAGGACCCGGGCCTGCCCGACGCGGGCCTGCGCTTCCGGGCCCTGCCCCTGCACGAGGTCTACGTGGCCGAGAATTTCCAGGGCGAGGTGGACACGGTGTTCCGCAGCTTTCGCCTCACGGCCCGCCAGGCGGCCCAGAAATGGGGCTTCCTGCGCCTGCCCGAGGCCCTGCGCCGTGTGCTGGAGCGCGGCCGGGAGGAGGACCGGGAGTTCGCCTTCCTGCACGCGGTGTTCCCGCGCCGGGACAAGGCCCCGGGCGGCGGATCCCCCGCACGGGCCCGGCCCGAGAAGGCCCGGCCTGAGAGGGCCTACGTCTCCGTGTACCTGGAGCGGGACTCCGGGGAGGTTGTGGCCGGGGGGCATTACGCGGAATTGCCCTACATCGTGACCCGCTCCCACCGCCTGCCGGGCACGGCCTACAGCTACAGCCCGGGCACCGAGGCCCTGGCCGACGCCAAGATGATCAACGAGATGAAGCGGCTCATCCTGGAGGCCGGGCAGCTGGCCGTGGCCCCGCCGTACCTGGTGCCCGACGACGGGTTTTTGGGCCGCTTCTCCTTCGAGCCCCGGGCCATGAACTACTACCGCCGGGCCGAGGGCAATTCCCTGAGCGATTTCGGGCCCCTGTCCATCGGCGGGGAGCCGCGCTTCTCCTTCGAGCTCCTGGCCTCCACCAAGGAGGACATCAACGCGGCCTTTTTCGTGGACCTTTTCCTGGCCGTGAAGACGCGCATCGCCCAGGGAGCCGCGCCCACGGCCCAGGAGGTGGCCGAGCTGGCCGGGGAACGCATGTTCCTGCTCGGGCCCATGCTGGTGAACCAGCAGCAGGAGAACTTCCGCCGCCTGTTCGCGCGGCTGCACCGGCTCCTGGCCCGGCGCGGGGAGCTGCCCGAGCCGCCCGCAGAGGCCGGGGGCCTGCCCGAGGTGGAGTACGTGAGCCCGCTGATGCTCGCCCAGCAGCAGGAGCGCACCGCCGCAGTGCTGGCGGCCTACGGAGAGGTGAACGCCATCGCGGCCATCGAACCGCGCGTCTTGGACATCCTGCGCCACGACGAGAACGTGCGCCAGGTGCTCACCCAGCGCGGCGTGCCCCAGGCCGGGGTGCGCACCCGCGACGAGGTGCGCGCCCTGCGCGCGGCCCGGGCCGCCCTTGAGGAAAACGGCGGCGTGGAGGGCGGCTGATGGACATCGCGGCGCTGAGCGAGGCGGAGCTTGCCGCGCACGTGCGCGCGGCCCTGTCCGGCCCGTCCGGGCGGGTGCTCCTGGAGTTTTTGCGCACCCACTGCTTCATGCGCCCGGGCCCGCGCCCCGAGGCCTGGACCGGGCGCGAGCAGGTGGAGTTCCGCTACGGCCGCATGACCCTGTTCCAGCTTCTGGAGCACTACGCGGCCCCCGAGAATTTCAACCCAAGGAGTGACGAACCATGAATCTGGAAGCCTCGCAGGCCCCCGGCGACGGACACGGCGAAGAGACACCTTCCCATTGGCTGGAGCAGGCCATCCCCGAGGACGCGGTGCTGGACCTGGACGGCGGGAGCGTGCCCCTGCGCGGGCATCCGCAGCTCGCCAAGTACGCCACCGTGGCCGACATGGCCAAGTCCCTGCTGCACGCCCAGAGCCTGGTGGGCCGCAAGGCCGTGGGCCTGGTGCGGCCCGGGGACCAGGCCACGGACGAGGAGCGCGCGGCCTTCGATGTGGAATTGCGCCGCATGCTGGACGTGCCCGAGGGTCCCGAAGGCTACGACCTCGCGGCCCCGGAGAACGCCGACGGCCAAATGCTCGGCTGGTTCAGGGACGCGGCCCATGAGGCCGGGTTGTCCCCGGACCAGGCACGCGGACTGTCCGAGGGCTACGACGCCTTCATGCGCCGGGCCGCCGGGCAGTGGCGCGAGGAGCGCGAGGCCCAGCGCAACGAGACCCTCAGGGAGCTGGGCAGGCGCTGGGGCGGGGACGCCGGGGCCAATATGGAGCATGCGCGGCGCGGGTTTCTGACCTGCGCCGAGAACGCCGGGCTTTCCCAGACCCAGCGCGAGGCGCTCCTCGCGGCCCACGGCGACGACCCGGTGCTCATCCGGCTCTTCCACGGCGTGGGGACGGCCCTGGCGGAGGACGATTTCGTGGACGGCGCGGCCGGGCCGCGCGCGCGCAGCGAGATCTCTCCGGAACGCTTCTTCGCCGAAGAGGTCTTCGGCGGCAAAGGAGAATAAGGCATGAGCACGACCGGAACCCTGCGGGACATCTCCCGCGAGTTCGCCAAGAAACAGCCCAGGCAGGTGGACTGGCTCACCGAGGAGACGCCCGTTCTGGACGTCATCCCCTTCGAGGAGGCCTCCCACACCCTGTGGAACGTGTACGACGAGGTCTCCGACGTGTCCGGCGGCGGGTTCGTGGACATGGACGCGCCCCTGGACTCCATCGAGGTGGACACCCGCCTGCGCAAGGTGGACCTGTCCATCCTCGGGGCCAGGATGTTCTGCCCCGAGGACAAGGCCAAGGCCTTCGGCGGCCGGGACCGCTACTTCGGCAAGAAGACGCCCAAGGCCCTGCGCAAGCTGGGCGTGGATGCGGAAAAGGCCATCCTCTACAACAACTTCCGCCGGTACGCCCTGGACGAGGGCAGGCTCCTGGACGCGGGGGAGGAGGCCGACGCCTGCTACACGGTGCTGGCCATGCGCTTCGTGCCCGGCGAGACCACGGGCCTGTACTCCACGGCCGGGTTCCGCCAGGGCGGGCTCATCGACATGAAGAGCATCAACGGCGGCGGCCTGTACGAGAACGAGTCCGGCATCCTGGGCTACGGGGTGCGCATGAAGGGCTACTTCGGCATCCAGATCGCCAATCCCGAGACCGTGGCCGCCCTGGTCAACGTGAGCATGGACTCGCCGCCCACGGCCATGCAGGTGGACGGGCTCCTGGACATGGTGCGCGCGGCGGGCGCCAGCTACCTGTTCTGCCACCGCAAGGCCCTGTCCATCCTGGCCGACGTGGGCAAGGGCGCGGCCTTCCAGATGACCCCGGCGGACCGCAAGGTGGACCGCCGCGTGGCCGAGTGGAACGGCGTGCCCATCGTCACCAGCTACAACTTCCAGGACGGGGCCGAGGCCCACGTGGACGTGGAATAGGAGGACGCCATGTACGACCACATCTTGAAGGTCCACGGCCAGTATCTGGCCAAGGAGCAGGACGTGCCCGCCGACGCCGAGGCCGACGGCAACGGCCCGGAGATGGACTTCTCGGGCACCCTGGGCGGGGTGGAGATCCTGGCCGTGGCCGCCACGGACCTGGCCCTGGCCGATGGGGCCACCCTGGCCGTGCGCCTGGAGCACGCGGACAAGGGCGGGGACTTCGAAACCCTGGGCCAGGTCTGCGCCGTCACGGCCTCGGGGGCCTTGACCATCGAGGCGGGCGAGGTGCTGGGGCGCTTCATCCCGCCCACCAGCGCCAAGGCCCGCACCAAGGCCGTGCTGGCCACGGACGACGCCACGGCCACGGGAACGCTCTCCGTGTTCCCGCACTACCTGGCCCGCTGACGCATCCGGTTTCATGGCCCGGGGCCGCGGCCCCGGGCATCCATCCTCGCGGGGCCCCGAAGGGCGGGGCCCCGCGGCCATCAACGCACAAGGAGGGACCATGCAGGAGCGTGTTCTGGAAAGGCCCGAGGAGCGCATGGGAGGCGAAGGGCCCGAGGCGAACGGCCCCGGGGACGGCGGCGGCAAACCCGCCCAGGCCATGCTGGAGATTTTGCCCGAGGCCCTTCAGGGCCTGGGCCTCTCGTCCGCGCCCGAACCCGGGGACCGCCTGGAGGTCGCGGGTTCGGCCGTGTGCCGGGGCCTGTCGCGGCGCGGGGGCAGCGTGTTGCAGATGGAGGTCACGGCTCTGGCCCCGGAGGGGGACTCCGGCGGCGGCCAGGACGAGCAGGAGGCCTTCTTCCGCGACCTGTTCGAGGGCCGGGGGTAGGGCATGAGCGTGCGCATCCTGTCCCGGGCGCTCATGGAGCTGGGCGAGGACCGCATCACCTCCGCGGACCAGGACACGGAGCGGGCGCGGGTGGTGGCCGAGGTCTACGAGGACGAGCGGGACGCCCTGCTGCAGGAGCATCCCTGGCACTTCGCCATCGCCCGGGCCGGGCTGGCGCGGCTGTCCGCCGCGCCGGCCTTCGGCTTCGGGGCGGCCTTTTCCCTGCCCTCGGATTGTCTGCAGGTCCTGTCCACGGAGCCCGAGGCCGTGTACGCGGTGGAGGGCGGCGCGCTGCTCACGGACCTCGGGGAGATCGCCATCCGCTACGTGCGCCGGGTCACGGACCCGGGCCTCATGCCGCCCACCTTCCGCACGGCCCTGGCCACGCGCATCGCGGCTCGGGTCTGCAAGAAGATCACCGGCTCCAGCGCGGAGAAGGAGCGCCTGGAGGACCAGTATCTGGACCGCCTGCGCACGGCCAAGTTCCGCGACTCCCAGGGCCGGGGCACGGCCGGGGCCTCGCGGCCCGAGGCCCTGGTGCGGGCCAGGAGGTAGCCGTGGCGTCGCAATCCACCCCCATCATCAACGCCTTCACGGCGGGCGAGCTGTCCCCGCACCTGGAAGGCCGCACGGACCACGAGAAGTACTACTGCGGCTGCCGCAGGCTGGAGAACTTCATCCCCCGGCCCCACGGCAGCGTGTACAAGCGCCCGGGCACGCGTTTCGTGGCCCGGGCCAAATACGCGGACCGCGCGGCGCGGCTCATCCCCTTCGACTTCAACAGCACGGCCAGCCAGAGCTACGTCATCGAGATGGGCGACGGGTATTTGCGCTTCTACAAGGACGGCGGGGTCATCACCGACGACGAGGGCGAGCCCTGCGAGGTCGCCTCGCCCTGGACGGCGGACATGATCTGGAGCGTGAACTTCGTGCAGAGCTGCGACGTGCTCTATCTGGTGCACCCCGAGGCGCGGCCCCAATCCCTGACCCGCGCCGGGCACGCGGACTGGACGCTGGCGCCCCTGGAGTTCGCCTGGCCCGGGGCGGACCACGAGATGGCGGACGGCAACGGCGACGGCCTGGCCGACGGACGCGCCGGGGACACGGTGACCATCCCCGAGGGCCGGGCCATGGAGGTGGAGACGGCCGTGCACGGCGTGGGCCCGGACGGGGACGAGGCCTGGTTCGCGTACCAGGGCGAGGGCCTGTTCGACGCCCTTCTGGGCGACGGCGACCGCATCCTGACCTTCGCGGCCTCGCCGGACCACGATTCGGGCCAGATCGAGCGCGTGCACGACGCCTCCGGGAATCTCAACGACCTCTACTGGCGGCGGCTGGACGCGGGCCACTGCATGCCCGAGGACTGGGGCCCGGGCAACTGGCCGTCGGTGGTGGCCCTGTACGAGGACCGCCTGGTGCTGGGGGCCACGCCCAACCGGCCCCTGACCCTTTGGCTTTCGGCCACGGGCGAGTACGAGGACCTGCGCCTGAATACTTCCAGTTACGAGGACGGGGTGCAGGATTCGCCCTTGGACGACGACGCCATCGAGCTGTCCCTGTCCGGCGCGCGGGTCAATCCCATCCGCTGGATCGTGGACCAGCAGGAGCTCCTCGTGGGCACCAACGCGGGGGAGGTCAAGGTCTGGAGCGGGTCCTCCAGCGAGGGCCTGACCCCGTCCCGGGCCTTCTGCAAGCGCCAGAGCGCCTACGGCTCGGGCCCGGTGCAGCCCCAGGCCGCGGCCGACGCCGTGCTCTTCGTCAGCCGCACGGGCAAAAAGATCCGGCGCATGGCCTACGAACTGTCCAGCGACCGCTACACCTCGCCGGAGATCACGCTGCTCGCCGAGCACGTCACCGGCCGGGGCGTGGCGGACATGGACTACGCGCGCGAGCCCGACGGCGTGCTCTGGACCGTGCGCAGCGACGGGGTGCTGGCCGCCTGCACCTATCTGCCGCAGCAGAACGTGGCCGCCTGGCACCGGCACATCCTGGGCGCGAGCGCCGCCGGGGCCGCGGCCTGCGAAAGCGTGGCCTGCATCCCGGGCCAGGGCGGGGACGAGACCTGGCTTCTGGTGCGGCGCACGGTGGACGGCGGCGTGCTGCGCAGCGTGGAGCGCATGGCCGGGGCCTGGGACGGGGGCGACGCCGGGGACGCCTTTCTGGTGGACTGCGGCCTGTCCTCGGGCCGGGACGTGGAGGAGGCCGCGGCCGAGTCCCCGGTGCGGATCACGGTGGCGGGGCACGGATTCTCCACCGGGGACACGGTGCTCCTGGACGGGCTCGAAGGCATGGAAGAGGTCAACGGAGGGCAATACGCCGTCAGCGTGCTGGACGCGGACCAGTTCACCCTGGACGGGACGGACGGCTCGGGCTTCGCCGCCTGGACCGGCGGGGGCCGGGTCTGGCGGCGCGCGCAGACCGTGTCCGGCCTGGGCCATCTGGAGGGCGAGGCCGTGCAGGTCCTGGTCGACGGGGCCTCGGTGGGGCCGCTGGTCGTCGCGGGCGGGGCCGTGGCCCTGCCGCGCGCGGCCTTCAAGGTCCACGCGGGCCTGGGCTACGGGGCCGTGCTCCAGCCCATGCGCCTGGAGGCGGGCGTCCAGGGCGGCACGGCCCAGACCAAGCGCAAGCGCATCATGGCCGTGAGCCTCAGGTTCCGGAACACCGTGGGCGGGGCCGTGTGCCCGGGGGACGACGTGGCGGACAAGTACGAGCGCGTCCTGCCCCGGGGTCGGGCCTCGGATGCCGGGGCCGCGCCCGCGCCCTTTTCCGGTGACCGCGAGGTGCGTTTCGCCGGGGGCTTCGACCGCGACGGCCTGTTCACCGTGCGCCAGGACGAGCCCCTGCCCATGACCGTGATCTGCTGCGTGCCGCGCGTGCAGGGCGGGGAGTAAACCGGGAAGCAAGGAGGAGACATGGGAGCCGATCCATTCACCTGGGCCGCCATGGCCCTGGCCGCCACCCAGGCCGTGGGCGAGGTCAGCGCCGCCGATGAGCGGCAAAAGGCCGCCGATGCCAAGCGCGAATACGCCGCCAAGGTCAACGAGTACAACGCGCAACTCGTGGAAAAGGAAACCGAAGAGCAGAAGCAGGAGGCCCTGGCCGCCTACCGCCGGGCCCTGTCCAGCGCCAACGTGGGCCTGACCAAGGGCGGGGTGTCCACGGCCACGGGCTCGGCCCTGGAACACCTGGGCCGCGCAGCCGAACGTCAGGCCAGGGAGTTGAAGGACCTCGAATACGAGGGCGCCCTCAAGGCCCGCCAGGCGCGCGCCGGAAGCGGCGCCTCGGGCTACGGAAGCTCCGGCGCCGGATACGATGCCGCGCGCACCCTCCTGTCCCTGGGCTCCAGGGCCTATGATTCGTGGTAGCGGGCAGGGGGCAACAGGACGCGAGATGACGATAAGGCCCCGCGCATCATGCGCGGGCCTGTGTCTTGAATGGCACGCGGGCCGCGCCTGGCGTGACGGCAAGAAGAAACCCCCGCCTCCATGGAGACGGGGGTTTTCGATTTTCCGGGAGGGGGAGGGGGCTAGCCGCGCAGGCGCTCCAGGGCCCAGGCCATGTTCTGGCCCAGGGTCCGCATGGTCACCACGCCCTCGTCGTCCCCGGCCACGTCGCCGGGCTCCAGGCCGATGCCCATGTTCCAGTAGCTGGAGCCCACCACCACCATCTGGCCGATGAGGAAGAAGGCGTTCAGGGCGTTGAAGACCTGCTGCGCGCCGCAGCGGCGCACGGCCACCACGCCCGCGCCCACCTTGCGCGCCAGGAAGTCGCCGTTGGTCTTGGCCACCATGCCCGCGCGGTCGATGAGGGCCTTCATCTCCGTGGACACGTTGGCGAAGTAGGTGGGGGAGCCGAGGATGATGCCGTCGGCCTCCTCCATCTTGGCCAGACAGTCGTTGAGCATGTCGTTCTTCACCGCGCAGCGGCGGTCCTGGTTCTTGTAGCACTGCATGCAGGCCACGCATCCGTGGATGGGCTTGCCGCCCAGGTCCACCACCTCGGTGTCCACGCCGTGGGCCGCGAGTTCGGCCAGGACCATGTCTATCATCTGCCTCGTGTTGCCTCCCTTGCGGGGGCTGCCGTTGAAGGCCACGACTTTCATGCTTGTCTCCTTATGTTCTGTTTGTCGGCGGTTCGCTGGGAGCAGCATGCCCCAGGCGGGACGCCGCCGCAAGGGGGCACCCGGAGGAGACTGGGTGGCACGGCGGACATCGCCTTGCGCGGACGGGCGAATCATCGCATCATGGTCCCATGCCAGAACACGACATGAACGATTCGCCGATGGTGGAGCTTACGGACGTGCGCCTGACCCTGGCGGCCGGGGGCGTGAGCGTGGACGTGCTGCGCGGGGTGGACCTGTCCGTGGCCCGGGGCGAGACCCTGGCCGTGGTCGGGCCATCGGGCGCGGGCAAGACCACGCTGCTCATGGTGGCCGCGGGCCTGGAGCGGCCCACGTCGGGCCGCGTGCGCGTGGCCGGGACGGACCTCTCGGGCCTGGACGAGGACGGGCTGGCGCTCTTTCGGCGCGGCAACGTGGGCGTGGTCTTCCAGGGCTTCCATCTGGTGCCCACCATGACGGCCCTGGAGAACGTGGCCCTGCCCCTGGAGTTCGCTGGCCGGTCCGACGCCATGGCCGTGGCGCGTCAAGGCCTGGCCGCCGTGGGCCTGGCGGAGCGGGCGCGGCACTATCCGTCCCAGCTCTCCGGCGGCGAGCAGCAGCGGGTGGCCATCGCCCGGGCCTTCGCGCCCGGCCCCAGCCTGCTGTTGGCCGACGAGCCCACGGGCAATCTGGACGCCGACACCGGGTCCCGGGTGCGGGAGCTGCTCTTTTCCCTGTGCGCCGAGCGGGGCGCGACCCTGGTGCTGGTCTCCCACGACCCGGCCCTGGCCGCGCGCTGCTCCCGCCGGGTGACCATGCGCGACGGCCGCTTGGACGGGGGCGCGGCGTGAGGCTGTCCGAGCTGCCGCTGGCCCTGCGCCTGGTGCGGCGCGAGCTGCGTTCCGGCGTGCGGGGCTTCGGGGTCTTCTTGACCTGCCTGGCCCTGGGGGTGGCCTCCATCGCCGCCGTGGGCGTGTTCTCGGCCTCGGTGCGCCAGGGCCTGGCCGTGAACTCCAAGCGCCTCCTGGGCGGGGACCTGGAGATCACGCGCACCCACGCGGCCCCGGGCGCGGACGTGGACGCGCTCCTGGCCGGGAAGGGGGACGTCTCGCGCAGCGTGCGCACCCGGACCATGGTCCGGGCCGAAAAGGGCGGGGACCCGGCCCTGGCCTCCCTCAAGGCCGTGGACGCGGCCTATCCCCTGTACGGCGAGATGCGCCTGGCCTCGGGGCGGCCCCTGGGCGAGGCCCTGGCCGTGCGCGACGGGCTGCCCGGAGCCGTGGCCGAGCGGGCGCTGGCCCTGCGTCTGGACGTGGCCGTGGGCGACGTGCTCCTGCTCGGGCCCGTGCGCTTCCGCCTCGCGGACGTCATCGAGCACGAGCCCGACCGCCTGACCCAGTTCACGGGCCTGGGCCCGAGGCTGATGATTTCCCTGGACGCCCTGCCGGGCACGGGGCTTCTGGGCCCCGGAGCCCTGGTGCGCCACGGCCTGGCACTGCGCCTGGCCCCGGGCGCGCCCCCGGTGGAGGAACTGGCCGGGGAGGCGCGCGCGCGCTTCCCGGACCGGGGGCTGCGCGTGCGCGAGCACCACGACTTCCGGGGCGGGATGTCCTGGTTCCTGGACACCGTGGAGACCTATCTCGTGCTGGTGGGCCTGGCCTCGCTGCTGGTGGGCGGCATCGGCGTGGCCGGGGCCGTGCGCTCGTTCCTGGCCGGGCGCGGCGAGGCCATCGCGGTGATGAAGTCCCTGGGCGCGGAACGCTCCCTGGTCATGGCCGTGTATCTGTTGCAGTCCATGGCCCTGGCCCTGGCGGGCACCCTGGCCGGGGCCGCGCTGGGCTGCGCCGTGGCGGCCGTGGCGGCCGGGCCCCTGGCCGCGCGCATGGGCGTGCCCCTGGGCGCGGGCCTGCCCCTTGCGCCAGTGGCCCTGGCCGTGGCCTACGGCCTGCTGGCGGCCCTGGCCTTCACCCTCTGGCCCCTGTCCGCGGCCGGGGGCGTGCGTCCGGCCCGGCTGTTCCGTGGCTATGCCGAGCCCGAGGCGCGCCGCCCGGGATGGCGCGCCGTGGCGGCCTGCGTCGCCTGCGTGGCCGCCATGTTCGGGCTGCTGGCCGCCACCTCCCGCGACCCGGTGCTGCCCCTGGGCTTCGGGGCCTGCGTGCTGGGCGCCATGGGGGCGCTCAGGGGCTATACCTTGCTGGTGAAATGGGCGGCGCGGCGCTGCCCGCGCGTGGGCCCGCCGCATCTGCGGCAGGCCGTGGCCGGGCTGCACCGGCCCGGAGCCTCCACCGGGGCCGTGATCTTCTCCCTGGGCCTGGGGCTCACGGTGCTGTCGGCCCTGTTCCTGTCCGACGGCAACATCCAGGACCGCATCCGCCGCCGCATCCCGGCCACGGCCCCGGCCTATTTCTTCCTGAACGTGCCCAAGGACAAGGGCGCGGACCTGGAGGCCCTGGCCCTGTCCGTTCCCGGGGTCACGCGCGTGGAGCGCACCCCGTCCATCCGGGGGCGGATCCTGGAGATCAACGGGGTTCCGGCCCACGAGGCCCATATCTCCGAGCGGGCGGCCTGGGCCGTGCGCTCGGACCGCGCCCTGAGCTTCGCCGCCGCCATGCCCCGGGGCACGAACCTGGCGCGCGGGCGGTGGTGGCCCGGGGACTACCAGGGCCCGCCGCTGATCTGCCTGGACGAGGACGTGGCCCGGGGCTTCGGCGTGGGGCCGGGGGACACGCTCACCGTGAGCGTGCTGGGCCGCCGCATCACGGCGGCCATCGCCTGCACCCGGGACATCGACTACGCCCAGGGCGGCATCAACCACGCGGTGATCTTCTCCCCGGGCGTGCTGGAGCCCGCGCCCTACACCTGGCTGGCCACGGCCTATGCGGACGCGGGGGCGGACACGCCCCTGTTCCGGGCCGTGACCCGTGAGTTCCCCGGAGTGGTGGCCGTGTCCATGCGCGAGGTGCTCACGGGACTGGGGGACATCGCCTCGGACGTGGCCCTGGCCGTGCGCGCCTGCGCGGGGGTGACGCTGCTGGCCGGGCTCTTGGTGCTGGCCGAGGCCCTGCGCGCCAACCTGCGCACCCGGCGGCGCGACGCGGTGGTCTTCAAGGTCCTGGGGGCCACGCGGGGGGACGTCGTCCTGACCCTGGCCCTGGAGTTCGGCATCCTGGGCGTGGCCGTGGCCCTGCCCGCGGCGGGCCTGGGCTGCCTGGGCTCCTACCTGTTCATGGTCCACGCCATGCACGGTGACTGGGTCTTTCTGCCCGCGCCTTTGGCGGCGGTGATTCTCGGCGGGGTGGCGGCCTCGGTGGGCCTGGGGCTGTTGGGCGTCAGGCGCGCCCTGTCCGGCAGCGCCTGGCCCGTGCTCAGGAACGAGTAGGAGGGGCTATCGCGTTAAAACGGTCTCCACCAGATCGCGCACCATGGGATAGATGCGCGCGGCTATCTCGCGCACGCCCGCCGCGTTGGGGTGCACGCCGTCGGCCTGGTTCAGTTCGGACCGCTGGACCACGCCCTCCAGAAGGAACGGATACAGGGGCACGCCGTGGCGCTCGGCCAGGCGCGGGAAGACCGCGTCGAATTCCCGGGCGTAGCCCGCGCCGTAGTTGGCGATGGCCCGCATGCCCACCAGGAGCGTGGGCACGTCCCGGTCCGCCAGGCGGGTGAGCATGGCGTCCAGGTTGGACTCCATGGCCCGCGTGGGCAGGCCCATGAGCCCGTCGTTGGCCCCCAGTTCCAAGAGGGCGGCGTCGGGGTTCTCCTGAAGGCTCCAGTCCAGGCGGGCCAGGCCGCCGGAGGTTGTGTCCCCGGACACTCCGGCGTTGACCATGCGCACGTCGTAGCCGTCCTCGGCCAGCATGCGCTGGAGCACCGAGGGCAGGGCGTCGGCCGGGTTCGCCAGGCCGAAGCCCGCGAACAGGCTGTCCCCGAAGGCCAGCAGGGTGATGGTGCGGTTCTGCTTCATCTGGGTCCCGCCGCTCGCCCCCTG
Organism: Desulfocurvus sp. DL1XJH-121; assembly: GCF_054819825.1. Classification (NCBI taxonomy): domain Bacteria; kingdom Pseudomonadati; phylum Thermodesulfobacteriota; class Desulfovibrionia; order Desulfovibrionales; family Desulfovibrionaceae; genus Desulfocurvus; species Desulfocurvus sp. DL1XJH-121. The sequence goes on along the minus strand of NZ_JBTVWW010000011.1, from coordinate 61,920 downwards.
CGCCGGGGGCGGAAAAAGGAACGCGGCGGCCAGGACAAGGGCGGCCGCCGCGAGGATCGTCCGGTGTCGGGCCGTCCTAGAGTATTTCCAGCAGCTCGATCTCAAAGACCAGGTCCTTGCCCGCCAGGGGGTGGTTGCCGTCCAGGGTCACGGCGTCGTCGGCCACGGCCGTGACCGTGAGGCGGAAGTTGTCGCCTTCCTGGGTCTGGGCCTCAAGGACCATGCCCGCCTCGGGCTCCACGTCCCCGGGAAGCTCCGTGCGCGGCAGGTCGAAGACCATCTCGTCGTTGCGCTCGCCGTAGGCGTCGCTTACCGGGATGGTGAAGGTCTTGACCTCGCCGGTCTCCATGCCGTCCACGGCGGTGTCGAAGCCCGGGATCACGGCGCCCGAGCCCAGGGTGAACTGGAAGGGCTCGTCGCGATTGCGCGAGGAATCGAAGACGTGGCCGTCTTCCAGGCTGCCGGTGTAGTGGATGAGTACGGTGTCGCCCTGCTTGGCGGTGGGCATGTAACCTCCAGGGTTTCCGGCGCGGGGCGCGCCTCGGTTCGCACAATTGTAGGGAACCCTACGCGTTATGGCGCGCGCCTGCAACCTGGGGCGGCCCGGGCGGCCGGGGGGCGGCTAGCGCCGGGGCCTGCGCCTGAGGATCACGGCCAGGGGGATTCCGGCCCCCGCCATGCCCATGACGGCGATGGTCAGGGGCTTGGAGGGCCAGTCGAAGGAGATGGCCTGCATGGCCACGGCGGCCACCAGGAAGTTGAAGAAGGTCAGTACGGAGGAGGCCGTGCCCGTGTCCCGGTCCACCTGCTCCAGGATCATGTCGTTGCTGATGGGGCGGGACAGGCCCAGGAACAGGGAATAGCTGAACATGGGCCCGGCGAAGGCCGCGGGGCCGTTCGCGCCCAGGGCGGACAGGGCCGCGGCCGAGGCCGCCATGCCCAGCAGCGAGGTCAGCAGGATGGACCACGAGCCCATGCCCACGGTGAGCCGCGCGCAGAGGAACGAGCCGAGCATCATGGCCAGGGCGTTAAAGGCGAAGTACAGGCCGAAGGTCCGTTCGGACAGGCCGAAGCCGTTGATGTAGATGTCCGACGAGCCGCCGATGAAGGCGAAGAACGCCAGGTTCACCACGGCGAAGGACAGGGCGTAGAGCATGTAGGGCCCGTTCTTCGAGAGCCGCCCGTAGCGCGCCAGGGCCTCGCCCACGCCGCCCGAGCCGCGCTCCGCGAGGGTCTCGGGCAGGCGCAGGGCGCCGTACAGGGCGGGCAGGGCCATGAGGGCCTGGACCACGAAGATGCCCCGCCAGGAGACATGCTCCATCATCAGGGCCCCCAGGGTCGGGGCCACCATGGGACAGAGCGGGATGATTACGCCCACGTAGGCCAACAGCTTCCTGCGGGCCTCGCCCGCGTAGAGGTCCTTGACCAGGGCCAGGCAGACCGTGGCCGCGGCGGCCGCGCCCAGGGCCTGGAGCACCCGCGCGGCCACCAGGAAGGCGATGGACGGCGCGGCCGCGCAGCCCAGGGAGGCCACGATGTACAGGGGGATGCCCGTGAGCAGCACGGGCCGCCTGCCGAAGCGGTCCGACAGGGGGCCGTGCACGAGCAGGAACAAGCTGAAGCTGAAGAAAAAGGCCACCAGGGACAGGTTGGCCAGGGACAGGGGAATGTCCCACAGCTCGCACAACTGCGGCACCGCGGGCAGGTACATGTCCGTGGTCAGGGCCGGAAAGGCGGCCAGGAGAAGGATCAGCAGGAAATTGTTCATTATGGAATCGGGTTTCTCGGTGCGGAGGCCTGAAAGCGTAATCTCTCGCAGGCCGTTCAAAAATAGTGAGATGCAAGGCGCAAGGTAAATGCAAGACCGACGCGTACTCCCCGTACGCGAGGTTTTGCATTTGCCGCAGCAACGCCGCAGATCGCTGTTTTGGGGCGGCCTGCCGCTACAGGAGCCCCTGCCAACGTAAGGCCGCGGCCAGTATCGTCAAGGTCCCGAGGTTCAGGACGCTGGTGGTCACGGCGGTCATGGCCGCCTCCTCGGGGACCTGGTCGTAGATCTGGGCGATGACGTAGGTGATCAGCGCCGTGGCCGTGCCGCTCATGATCACGCCCACGGCCAGCCACGTGCCCGTGACCCCGAAGGCCGCCAAGAGCGCCCAGGTCAGGAGCGGATGCACGACGAGCTTGGCCACGGTGGCCGCCGCCAGCCGGGGCAGGCTGAAGGTCCGCTCCCCGGTCAGGGCCACGCGCACCTTGTCGCGCAGGTCCAGGCCCAGGGCCAGGAGCATGCACGGGGCCGTGGTGTTGCCCACCATGGAGGCGGCCTTGTCCAGGGGCTCCCAGAGGCCCAGGCCCGAGGCCCCCAGGGCGAAGCCCAGGCAGGTGCCGATCATCAGCGGGTTGAAGAGCGCGGACTTGATCAGCCTGGGCACGGCCCCTCCGGCCTGCTCGCCGGAATTCTTGATGAACTCTAGCTGCACCTGGCAGGGAATGGCCACCAGGTTGGGGGTGATGACCGCCAGCCCGGCGGCCACCAGGGCCTCGCGGTTGCCCGGGAAGAGGTTCATGACCACGGGCAGGCCGATGAAGGCCACGTTGGCGGAGCTGCAGGACAGGGCCGTGATGGCCGCCGGGCCGTGGCCCCTGCGGCCCAGGAGCAGCTCGGCCGCGTAGCCCAGGGCGTAGATCAGGACCAGGGACCCGAGGAGCCCGGCCCAGAAGCCGCCGTGCAGGATGTCCGCCAGGGACGACCCGGCCAGGATGTGGACCATGAGCACGGGCAGGGCCACGTAGAGCACGTAGGCCCCGATGACGGCGCCCGTCTGCTTGGGCACCACGCGGAAGAGGTCCAGGACCACGCCGTAGATCATGATCAGGAAAACGGGAAGAATCTGGAGCAGGGAGTCAAACATGAAAATCTCTGGGCCGTTCGCGGCGGGGCCGGACGGCGGGATGAAGCGGAAAGTGATGTGCCCGGACTATCGGCCACCGCCCCGGCGCGGTCAATGAAAAACTCCGGGCGCGGGGCGGATTGCCGCGTTTTGCCCCTGGGGCGTCCCTAGAGCAGCCCCTGCCAGCGGAAGATGGATGCCAGTATGGTCAGGGTCACGAGGTTCAGGACGTTGGTGAGCACGGTGGCCATGGCCGCCTCCTCGGGCAGGTGGCCGTATATCTGGGCCATGACGTAGGTCAGGAGGGCCGAGGCCGTGCCGCTCATGATCACGCCCACGGCCAGCCAGGTGCCCGTGACGCCGCAGGCGGCCAGGAGCGCCCAGGCCAGGAGCGGGTGGATCACCAGCTTGATCACCGCCACCGAGACGAGCCAGGGCGTGTTGAACTTCCGTTCCCCGGACAGGGCCATGCGCACCTTGGAGCGCAGGTCCAGGCCCAGGGCCAGGAGCATGCATGGGGCGCTGGTGTCGCCCACCATCTTGGCGGCCTTGTCCAGGGGCTCCCACAGGCCCAGGCCCGTGCCGCCGAGGACGAAGCCCAGGGCCGCGCCCGCCACCAGGGGGTTGAGGAACAGCGCCCTGGCCAGGGTGGGCAGCGCGCCGCCGCCCCGGTCCGAGGACTGCTTGAGGTATTCCAGCTGCACCTGGCAGATGATGCAGACCAGGTTGGGGGTGATCAGCGCCAGCCCGGCGGCCACCAGGGCCTCGCGGTTGTCCGGGAAGAGGTTCAGGATCACGGGCAGGCCCAGGAAGGCCATGTTGGCGCAGCTTCCGCCCACGGCCGTGACCGCCGCCGCGCCGTGGCTCCTGCCGCCCAGGAGGAACCCCGTGGCGTAGCTCAGGACGTACACGCCCAGCAGGGAGCCCACGATCCCGGCCCAGTACCCGCCGTGCATCATGTCCGCCGGGGACGACCCGGCCAGGATGTGGACCAGCAGGAGGGGCAGGGCCGCGAACAGGACGTAGGCCCCGATCAGCTCCCCCGTCTGCCGGGGCACCACGCGGAAGGCGTCCAGGACCACGCCGTAGATTATGATCAGGAACACGGGAAGGATCTGCAGCAGGGAGTCGAGCATGGAGGTCTCTGGGCCGATGGCGGTCGGGTAGTCGCCGTGCGGGGCGGATTCGCAAGAGGGTGAATGATAACCGACGTCTTCGCACTATCTGACAGCGCCTCGCGGCGGTCAATGAAAAAGTCCCGGCGCTCGGGGGTTGGTTCTTTCCCCCGGGGGCTGGTACAAGGGAAAATCGCACTCGCCGGCGCCCGGAGCGCCGGGCAAGGAGGTCCGCCATGGGCATGAGCGTCAAACAGGCCATCTACGCGCGCCACAGCGTGCGATCCTACAGCGGGGAGCCCCTCACGGACGAGGAGGTCCGCGAACTTCTGGAGGCCGCCCAGAGCGCGCCGTCGAGCCTCAATTCCCAGCCCTGGCGCTTCAAGGTGGTCCGCGACAGGGCGGAGACGGCCTGGTTCGGCACGCGCGAGGCCAGCCGCAACCAGGCCTGGCTGGCCCAGGCCGGGGCCGTGTTCGTCTGCTGCGCGGACCTGGAGCACTACGTCAAGGACTCCCAGTCCGCGGCCTTTTTTTTTCGCGAGAAGGGGCTGCTGGAGGGCGAGGCCCTGGCGGGCATCGAGTCCTACGTGGCCCGCGAGGCCCGCGCCGACGCGGCCGCCCGGTTCGGGGCCTGCGCCATGAACGTGGGCATCGCCGTGTCGTTCATGATGCTCAGAGCCGTGGAGATGGGCCTGGGCGCGTGCTGGATCGGCATGTTCGACGAGGCCGAGATCCGCGCGCGCTGCGCCCTGCCCGAGGGGTTGCGCGTGGTCTGCCTCCTGGCCGTGGGCCGCCCGGGGCCGGGCGACGCCCACCGCCGCAGGCGCAAGCCCCTCGCCGAGATCGTGCTGGACTGAGCCCTCAGCCCATGAACCGCGCCCACAGGGCCGAGATGGGCATGACCAGGAACAGGGCGGGCAGCATGCCCAGGATGGGCACTTGCACCAGGCTGAACTGCCGCAGGGACGTGCCCAGCATGATGATGCCCCCGCAGGTGGTGAAGTCCGCCAGCATGGCCGGGGTGGTCAGGGGCAGGATCAGGGTGGCCGCGAAGAAGAGCAGGGACTGCATGATGAGCTGCGGCAGGGCCAGGGCCCCGACGATGCTCCCGATGTTCGCGGCGAAGACCATGGCCGTGAAGAAGTCCAAGAGCGCCTTGACCAGGAGCAGGGAGAAGTCCCCGGTCATGCCCTCCTGCATGGGCCCCACCGTGCCCAGCACGCTGAAGCAGAACAGCACCGTGACCACGGAGAACTGGTCGCGGAACACGTTTTCGGGCGCGGCCTCGGTCTTGGGGCGCTTGCGCTGGAACAGCCCCACGGCCTTGAAGGCCAGGCGCATGACGCCCGCGTCCAGGCGCAGGAGTTCGCCCACGGCCAGGCCAGCGAGGACCGCGATGATGGCCGGGGGCATGGACTGGCCCTTGGCGACCATGAAGACCCCCAGGCTCAGGCTGCAGCAGCCGAAGGCGTAGTTGGCCCGCTCGCGCAGGCCCTGGCTCATGGCGCCGCCGGTGAAGGAGCCCAGGATGGCCCCCGCCACGATGCCGATGCTGTTGATGAATGGTCCCGTCATATCGATGCACCTTGGTTGATTCGTTGGTCCGGCATGGCGCGCGCACGCACCTTCCGCTGCCGCGCGACGGCATAATCGCGCCGCCGCGCACGCCGGGGCGTCGCGTCGCTGGTCTGTATGGTCCCTGGTTTTGGGGGGCGGAGCCGGGCTGCGGGAAGTGCGGGCGGTCCGTCGAAGGGGAAAACCGGACCGGGGGTCTATAGCTCCGGACCGCAGGGAAGGCAAGCCACGCAGGCCTTGGGGCGGGCGCGGAGAAGGGCGCGGGCGATTGGGGGGCAAAAAATTGCCGTTGCTCAAATAGTAATTATTGACAAACAGTAATTTTTGGTCGATATACGGGTCGTACGCGGAGCGGTCACGGGGCCGCGCGGCGCGTAAGTGAGACGATCCGAAACCGGAGGCAGGGCGATGAGCAGGATTCAGGTTCTGGCCGCGCGTTTTCAGCGCTTTTTCATGCTGGTCTTTTGGGCCGTACCCTTGGTGCATCTCGTGATCTGGCTGACCCTGGGGCCCACGGACCAGGACGCGGACTGGTCCCTGCACCTCACGGGCCTGGACATGGTGGAGATCGTGGGCCCGGTGGGCTGGCCCGCGCGGGTTCTGGGCTTTGCCGCGTCCATGCTGGCCGGTGGGCTGGACATGGCCGTGATGCTCTATCTTTCGCGGCTGTTCGGGGAGTTCGCCGGGGGCGAGGTGTTCACCGCGCGCGCGGCGGCCCTGCTGCGGCGGGCCGGGCTCTTTCTGGTGCTGGCCCAGGCCGCCGAGCCCGTGAGCGCCGCGCTGTGCTCCCTGGCCGCCACCATGGGCAACCCTCCCGGGCGACACATGGTGGCCGTGTCCCTCTCGGACGTGGACGTATTCACCGTGGTCCTGGGGCTGGCCCTGTTCTTCGCCGCGCGGCTCATGGACGAGGCCCGCGAACTGCGCGAAGCCGATGCCCTGACCATCTGACCCGGAGGCCCCATGTCCATCGTCATCAATCTCGACGTGATGTTGGCCCGGCGCAAGATGGCCTCCAAGGACCTGGCCGAGGCCGTGGGTATCACCCCGCAGAACCTTTCCATCCTCAAGACCGGCCGCGCGCGGGCCGTGCGCTTCAACACCCTGGACGCCATCTGTCGGGTCCTGGACTGCCAGCCCGGCGACATCCTGGAGTACGCGCCGAAGGAGGGCGGGGACGGGTCCTGGCCGGGGGAAACTTCCGGCTAGGGGCGCCGCTCCGGTCGAAAACACTCGAAACGCAGGGATGCGGGAGGGCGCGCTGCGACCGGCGAGGTTCCGGTTGGCGGCACCCGCCCGCGTCTGCGTGGATCTCTTTGCCTTCCCGCATGCCGTCCTGCTCCGGCTTTTCATCGGCGGCGCCCTGTACCCGGGGCGTGTGCCGCCCGGGGCCCCGCCGCGTCTTCCCCTATTTTGTCTTGGTTTTTGGTGATGCATTTCACCAAAAAGTCGAAAACCGACACCTTGATCATATCCTCATGATATTGAAAGACAAATTTGCTGCGCGTTTGGATCTTGGTGCTGAACTGCACCAAACCTTTGTCCGGTCAGCTGTCAGCATATTTCAGTTATTGCACTGTTATTTAAAGATTTTTATTTATGATGCTCGGCTGGCATGCGCCCTGCTTAGGGCGAGGGTCAGTGGCAAGGTCCGTTATCTGGCCAATGGCAGATGGTTTTTCTTTCCACACTCTTGCCCGCAAGGAGACGAGATGAGCTTCCGGCTAACTGAAGAACAGTCGCTTATTAAGCAGATGGTCCGCGAATTCGCCGAGCAGAAGATTGCGCCTATCGCCGGTGAGATCGACAAGAACCACCGTTTCCCCGCCGAGACGGTGAAGGGCATGGCCGATTTGAACCTGTTCGGCCTGAGCATTCCAGAGGAGTATGGCGGAGCGGGCGGCGACTACCTGGCCTACACCCTCGCCATCGAAGAGCTCGCCCGCGTGTGCGCCAGCCACGCCATCACCCTCGAGGTCCATGTTTCCCTGGCCATCTACCCCCTCCTCAAATTCGGCACCGAGGAACAAAAGCAGAAATACATCCCCGATCTCGCCAGCGGCAAAAAGCTCGGCTCCTTCGGCCTCACGGAGCCCGGTGCGGGCACCGATGCGGCCGCACAGCTGACCGTGGCCGAGAAGCGGGGCGACAAGTACATCCTGAATGGCAGCAAGGTGTTCATCACCAACGGCGCCGTGTCCGAGACCTTCGTGATCTTCGCCATGACCGACAAGTCCAAGGGCACCAAGGGCATCTCCGCCTTCATCGTGGAGAAGGGCTTCCCGGGATTCTCCGTCGGCCAGACCGAGGAGAAGCTCGGCATCTGCGCGTCTTCCACCGCCGAACTCCTCTTCAAGGACTGCGAGGTGCCCGCCGAGAACCTGTTGGGCGAGGAGGGGCAGGGCTTCAGGATCGCCATGTGGACCCTGGACGGCGGACGCATCGGCGTGGCGGCCCAGGCGCTGGGCATCGCCCAAGGCGCCCTTGAGGCCGCGATCTCCTACTCCAAGGAACGCGTGCAGTTCGGCAAGCCCATTTCGGCTAACCAGGGCATCCAGTGGATGCTGGCCGACATGGCGACCCAGACCGAGGCCGCGCGCCTCTTGACCTACCAAGCCGCCATCGCCCACGACACCCAGCAGCGTTTCAGCGTGGAGGCCGCCATGGCCAAGCTGTTCGCCGCGGATGTCGCCATGGATGTGACCACCAAGTCCATCCAGGTGCACGGCGGCATCGGCTATACCAAGAACTATCCGGTGGAGCGCTTCTTCCGCGACGCCAAGATCACCGCGATCTACGAAGGCACCAGCGAAGTGCAGCGCATGGTCATCTCCGGCAACATCCTGGCCTGACCAAGGCCTTGGACAAAAAGTCCAGCTCATGCTCCAGGCCCGCATTGAGCGCGTCATGCGTTCAATGCGGGCCCCCGCTTGTCCCGGGCTCCGAGAGCCTCGTTCCTCAGGAGGCGCTGTTTCTCCGCCGGGCCCGGCGTGTCTCCGTCTCCAGGTGATAGCGCGCGGCCTTCTTGACCACGGTGGAGTGGTCGACGCCCACAGCCGCGGCGATCTGCCTGACCGTGCCGTAGCTGGACAGGGCGTCCTGCCAGAAGCCGTGCTCGAACTGATCCCGGGCCTGGCGGTAGGACAAGCGCCGGGACGAGGCCGGGGAAAGCTCCCCGGAGGTCTGCCTGCGGCGTATGACCGAAGGCAGGCAGCGGGGTTGGATCTCGTCCTTGGGCGCGGCCACCACCAGGCGCTCAATGAGGTTCTGGAGCTCGCGCACGTTGCCGGGCCATTCGTAATCCATGAGCAGTTGGTACACGTCGGACGAAAAGGCCTTGCTCATGCCGTAGCGCTCGTTGAACTGCTTGAGGAACATCTCTGACAGGGGGTAGATGTCCTCCCGCCGCTCCCGCAGGGGCGGGACCACCAGCCTGAGCACGTTGAGCCGGTAGTAGAGGTCGCTGCGGAAGGTGCCCTCGTCCACCATCTGCTCCAGGTTGCGGTTGGTCGCCGCGATGATGCGCACATCCACCTTGCGGATTTTCTTGCCGCCCACGCGGTAGAATTCCTTTTGCTGCAAAAAGCGCAGGAGCTTGACCTGCACGGAGAGGGGAATCTCGCTGACCTCGTCCAGAAAGGCCGTGCCTTTGTCGGCCATCTCCAGCAGGCCTACGGCCCCTTGCTTCTTGGCACCGGTGAACGCGCCTTCCTCGTAGCCGAAGAGCTGGGACTCCAGCAGGGACTCGGGGATGGCGCTGCAGTTGATTTTGATGAACGGGCCGTCTTTGCGGTCGCTGTTCTTCTGCACCAGATCCGTGATCACCTCCTTGCCCACGCCGGTCTCGCCGATCACCAGCAGATGGGCGTCCACCTGGGCGAAGCGGATGCCCATGGCCCTGATCCGTTTCATGGCCGGGCTGTTGAAGATGTGCCCGTCATCGTCATAGGAGAGCGACGAGACGAGCTTTACGTATTGGTCCAGTTTTTCACGAGAGGAGGACAGGGCTTCGCGCAGCTTGTTGATTTCGGTGGTGTCACGAATGTTGACCACGATTCGGAACAGGTTCCCCTCGGGATCGAACACCGGCGTCGCTGTGCTGTGGCTCATTTTCCCGGAGCGGAAAATCTGGGTCATGGACTGTGGCTTGCTGGTTTCCGCCACCTTGTGCGTCGGCGAATCGGATACAAGACCTCTTTTGACCATCTGGAGACTACTTATTCCGATGAGATCTTGAGGGTCGACGCCGGTTATGTTCTCGTAGTTCTTGTTTATGCGAAGGAAAACGCCGCAAGGGTCGGCAACGACGATGGCGTCGTGACAAGCGTCGAATATTGCCTCAAGCTCCATATTTTTCTTGACTAGGGATGGGAGCGTCTCCGGATCGCCGTTCAGTATTTCCCGATGGTATCTGCAGACGTACAATGCAATCCCTTGGGCCTGTGCTTGTATGATTTCGAATTGCCCATGCTTGTCCGGGAAGAATATTTTTTTAAGGCCATGATCAAAGGATGTTATTCTCTCGAGGATCTGTCTCTTGATCCTGCTGCACAGGGTCTTGTGGTCGAAATTGGTGTATATGAAATTCCCGTCTCCATCGATGATCGCACAGGTTGTCGTTTCTATTCGATTTTTCGACACGCCATCCTCCTTTGATTTCTCATGTTTTTGTTCTTGGGTGAATTTTTTCACCTAAGGTGACGCTTGTCACCAAGCGCTTTCGCCGCGATTGCCGCCTGCTTGTCCTGAGTTTGGTGATGCATTTCACCAAACGCCTTCCCCAATCCATCCCGGCGTGCGTGAAAAATGGTGCTATCACTATGTTTTCGCGGGGTCAGCGCATGGCATACCACTTGCTATCTAGAGCAAATAACGGGCCTTGCACGATTTCATGATTGGAGAACAATTAGTAATATCAAAAAACATGTTACCTCAGTGGCGCAGTACAATTTGGAAAGATGGTGAATTTTTTTTATCCATCCAATTAGCAAGGATTAACAATCCAATAATCCTGCGCGTATCACTGGAATAACATTTTCCGACGTATTTTTTTGCTTGTCGGCTATTCGTTTTAGCTGGCGGTCCAATGCGATTCGGAAATTGTAATCGGAATGAAGGGTACAGGTGCGGCCAGAGACATTTTCATTGATGGGCAAGGTCTGTTGCGATTCCGCAGCAGAACTGCACACCGCGTTTACTGTTGGGCTAGATGCGGAGTCTCAAGGCTGATCTATCGGTTGCTTGATATGGAGCGAGTAGCAATAGCGGAAAGGTGAAAATGAAGAAAGCTTACTGACTAGCCATGCACAAAAGTGGAGCGCTACAAGTCATGTCTCATGAAAGTGCGCCGGCTACAACGACCTGCGGCTTTGCTGCTGAAGGAGTTCCGTATGGAAATTGTCTCAATTGTCGTTAGTTTGTTCCTACTGATGTTCGTCGCATACAGAGGCTATTCCGTCATTCTGTTCGCCCCCATCATCGCCCTGCTTGCTGCGGCGTGCCAGGGGTTGCCCATCATGCCCACGTACACCGAGCTCTTCATGACCAAGGGCGTCGGGTACGTGAAATCCTTCTTCCCCGTGTTCCTGCTGGGCGCTGTGTTCGGCAAGGTCATGGAGGACACGAACCTTGCAAAAGGGCTGTCCCACGCCATCATCAAGAAGCTGGGGCATAAGCACGCCATGCTGTCCGTGGCGTTGGCCGCGTCGATCCTGACCTACGGCGGCGTGAGCATGTTCGTGGTCGTGTTCGCCGTGTACCCGTTCGCGGCGGCCGTGTTCCGCGAAGCCAACATTCCCAAGCGCCTGGTCCCCGCTTCCATCGCCCTGGGGTCCTTCTGCTTCACCATGACCTGCACCCCGGGCAGCCCGCAGATCCAGAACATCATCCCAACCAACTTCTACGGCACCGACGCCTTCGCCGCGCCCATCAGCGGCATGTTTGCGGCGATCATCATCTTCGGCGGCGGCCTGTGGTGGATCGAGAGCCGTCGCAAGAAGGCCGAGGCCGCGGGCGAAAGCTACGGCGACCACACCATCAACGAGCCCGACGCCGCGACCCTGCAGGGCGAGATGCCCCATTGGTTCCTGGGCATCCTGCCCCTGATCATGGTGCTGGTGGTCAACTACCTCCTGACCCACTTCGTGGACTGGGATCCCAAGTCCCTGGAGCACTTCACGGGCATGAAGCTGCCCCTGATGGTCACGTCTATCAAGAAGGTCGTGGGCGTGTGGGCCTTGCTCATCGCCCTGGTGGTCGGCATCCTGACCGCCATCCTCTCCGGCCGCAAGACCATGAACAGCATGGGCGCCCTGAAGAAATCCCTCAACGCCGGCGCCCTCGGCTCCTTGCTGGCCATCATGAACACAGCCTCCGAGGTCGGCTACGGCAACGTCATCGCGGGCCTGCCCGGCTTCAAGTCCATCACCCATGCCCTGATGGGCATCCAGATCGGCGGCAGCCCCCTTATGTCCGAGGCGATCTCCGTCACGACCCTGGCCGGCGTCACCGGATCGGCCTCGGGCGGCATGTCCATCGCCCTGGACGTCATGAGCAAGGACTGGATGGCCTGGGCCAACACCGTGGGCATGAGTCCCGAGATCCTGCACAGGGTGGCCTCCATCGCTTCCGGCGGCCTGGACACCCTGCCGCACAACGGCGCCATCATCACCCTGCTGGCGGTGTGCGGCCTGACCCACAAGGAGTCCTACAAGGATCTGTGTGTGGTCACGCTGCTCATCCCCTTCGTGACGTCGTTTTTGGTCATCATCTTCCATTCCGTCACCGGGCTGCTGTAACGGGGCGGGTTTTCGGAATTGAACGCGTAGATCGAAGCCCGCGCCGCACGACTCAGCGAGCTTCGATCCCAGCATTGGCCGGGAGCCGGCAAGGTTCGGCTACCCGATAACATATGAAGACTTCAGGAGATTACAATGAGCCAGTTCGAGAATCTGATCTACGAATGCGCTGACGGCATCGCAACCATCTCCATCAACAGGCCCAAGGCCCTCAACGCCCTGAACGCCGATCTGCTCAAGGAGCTGGACGGCCTCGTCGACGACATCGCCGCGGACGAGAACGTCCAGGTTGTGATCGTCACCGGCGCGGGCGAGAAGGCCTTCGTGGCCGGGGCGGACATCGCCTACATGCAGAACATGCAGGCCATCGACGGCCGCGCCTGGGGCATGTTCGCCCAGAACATATTCAACAAGATCGAGGGGCTTCCCCAGGTGGTGATTGCTGCGGTCAACGGCTACGCCCTGGGCGGCGGCAACGAGCTGGCCATGGCCTGCGACATCCGCATCGCCTCCGAGAAGGCCAAGTTCGGGCAGCCCGAGGTCACTCTGGGCATCACCGCCGGATTCGGCGGCACCCAGCGCCTGCCCCGCCTTGTGGGCAAGGGCCGCGCCAAGCAGATCCTCTTCACCGGCGACATGATCGACGCGGCCAAGGCCAAGGAGATCGGCCTGGTGAACGAGGTTACGGTGCCCGAAGCCCTGATGCCCACGGCCGTCGAGATGGCCAAGAAGATCATGTCCCGCTCGCCCGTGGCCGTGCGCCTGACCAAGTCCGCGGTGAACCGGGGCCTGGACGTGGATCTGGCCACCGGCGTGCAGTACGAGGCGGAGGTCTTCGGCCTGTGCTTCGCGACCGTAGACCAGAAGGAGGGCATGACCGCCTTCCTGGAGAAACGCCAAGCCGACTTCAGCGGCAAGTAGTCCGGATTCATGTCTCTTCCGCAGGGAGCGGCCTCGGCCGCCCCCTGCGGGCCAAATAGCCCCACCTGGAAGCGGCTCCTTCGGCGGGCCGCATGCGCTAAGTTCTCCGCATCCCGCATCAGGCACTTTCCGCCACGTCATCGGTTCCAGCACCCTGGGAGTTCGTCGTCCCCGTGCGTTCCTGCGGGGCGTCGAGGCCATGCGTCGTGTTGGGGGAGGGGAGGCGGAGACGCGTCCGGGCGGCGTCAGAAGGATATCGCCGGGCCGAAAAGGGCGGCGCGCCGGGCTTTGCCTCGGAATCGGCCGTTTACAATCCCGCCGTCCTTGCTTATTCATTCAATTCCCAGAGCGGAGGGGTGGCAGAGTCCGGTCGATTGCGACGGTCTTGAAAACCGTTGGGGGTTCACGCCCCCCGGGGGTTCGAATCCCTCCCCCTCCGCCAGCAGCGTTCAAAGCCCCGGCGGGACAATCGAGTCCCGCCGGGGCTTTTGCGTTCTGCCTGGGGACGGGGTTCCGTGGATGTTCCGGAGGGCCGCTCTCTTTTCCGACCCCTTGCATTCAGGGGTTTTTCGGGGCTACCATGGGGGCAATTCCGTCAGAACTTGCTTAATGTCTGGAGTTGTCTAGCGAATTCGTTTGTTTTCCCATAAGGTCCGAACGCTTGCCTTCCGCTTTCCGCCCCCGGGCGGATGCCTGGCTTCCGCGCTCCCGCTCCTCCATCCCCGTACAGGTGCCCCATGCTGCGTATCGTCGTGATGAGCGTCCCAATGATGTCTTCGGTGATTCGGAAACTTCAGTATCCATTCCCGCCCGATGTCTCCATCAGACTCGTCGACGCCTTCCTGGGGGACGCCGTGGCCACGGCCGGGAGGATCGACGCCGCCGGGGAGGCGGACGTGTTCGTGTCCGCCGGAAGCAACGCCAGGCTCATCGCGGAGGTCGTCAGCAGCCCCCTCGTCGAGGTCAGCGTCACGGGCTTCGACATCCTGCACGCCATCACCGAGGCCAAGAAATTCTCCAGCCGCATGGCCGTGTTCACCTTCGGGGACCAGATCCGGCACATTTCCCAGACCCTCGACGCCCTGTCCGTGGACATCCGGACCATGCGCTACGACTACGAGGAGATCGCCAAGGTCGACGCCATGCTGGGTAAGCTGCAGGCCGAAGGGCTGAACACAGTCATCGGCTCCAGCCTCGTCTTCCAGATGGCCCAGCGCCGGGGCATGAACCCGGTGTTCATCTACTCCGAGGACAGCGTGCAGCGGGCCCTGGACCAGGCCGTGCAGCTCGCCCAGTCCCAGCACAAGGAGATGCAGCGGGCCGAGCAGTTCGAAACCATACTCAACTTCACCCACGGCGGCATCATCGCCACGGACCAGGAAGGCAACGTCACGGCCTTCAACCCGTCGGCGGAGAAGATATCCGGCCTGACCAAGGGCAAGGCCATGGGCAAGTTCGTGGGCAGCCTGTTCCCCGGGCTGCGGCTGTCGCGCATCGTGCATCTGCGCGAGCCCGAGCTGAACCAGATTTCCACCGTCGGCGGGAAGTCCATCCTGGCCAACTACGTGCCCGTGATCCTGGACGAGGCCTTCACCGGCGCGGTGGTCACCTTCCAGGACTTCGCGACCATCCAGGAGGCCGAGAACAAGATCCGCAACAAGCTCCTGGACAAGGGCTTCCTGGTGCGCACGAGCATCGACAACATCTACGGCCGCAGCCCGGCCCTGGAAACGGCCAAGGAAAAGGCCAGGCTCTACGCGCCCAGCGACGCCACCCTGCTGATCACCGGGGAGTCGGGCACGGGCAAGGAGTTGTTCGCCCGGGGCGTCCACCGGGCCAGCCACCGCAGCGGCGATCCCTTCGTGGCCATCAACTGCGGGGCCTTCCCCGAGCAGCTCCTGGAAAGCGAACTCTTCGGGTACGACGAGGGGGCCTTCACGGGCGCGCGGCGGGGCGGCAAGAAGGGCCTCATCGAGATGGCCCACCAGGGCACCCTGTTCCTGGACGAGATCGCCGAGATGCCCACCTCCCTGCAGACCCGCATGCTGCGCGTGCTGGAGGAGCGCGAGGTCATGCACATCGGCGGGGACAGGGTCATCAAGGTGGACCTGCGCGTCATCGCCGCGACCAACAAGAACCTGGCGGCCATGGTCCGCGAGGGGACCTTCCGCGAGGACCTGTACTACCGCATCAACGTCCTCAACCTCAGGATCCCCTCCCTGCGCGAGCGCATGGAGGACATCCCGTTGTTGGCCTCCCTGTTCCTGTCGGAGCTGCTGCCGCACATGCCCGTGGCCCAGATCAGGCGGCTGGCCGGGCATCCCTGCCTGCTGGCCCACGACTGGCCGGGCAACATCCGCGAGTTCAAGAACCTCATGGAGCGCTTCGCCGTGCTCCTGCCGTCCTTCACCGACGCCATGGCCCTCATGGAGTCGCTGTTCGACGCCGCAGGCGCGGACGCGGGCCGGGAAACCGAGGATATCGCCCGCGCCCTCAAGGACTGCGGCGGCAACCGCAGCAAGGCCGCCCGGCAACTGGGCGTCAGCCGGTCGACCCTGTGGCGCAAGATGAAAAGCCTGGAGCCCGAGAGCAGCGAATTCGAGGGCTAGGAGACTCCGCGCGTACTGAAACACGGGTGAAACGGTTTTGAAACGGGATCGTCGCACGGGCGGCCGGGGCTAAAAACGGCGGACTTGTAATACATTGATTTTGTTGGAATATTTTTTGGCACCCCTTTTGCTTCTTGGGTTTGGTCAGACCACAAGACTTCATGGCCAAATCTAAGGAGTTGTCATGTCGAACCAGACCAAGGCCACCCGCTTACGCGAACTCATCAATTCCCCTGACTTCCTGCTTGTTCCCGGATGCTTCAACCCCCTCTCGGCGCGGCTCGTGGAGCAGGCCGGTTTCTCGGCCGCCTACATCACCGGCGCCGGAGTCGCCAGCAACCTGCTGGGCTATCCGGACATCGGCCTGAGCTCCTACGGCGAAGTGCTGATGGCCGCCCGCAACATCTGCCAGGTCACGGACATCCCCATCATCTGCGACACGGACACGGGCTTCGGCAGCGCGGTGAACGTGATCCGCACGGTGCGCGACTTCGAGGACGCGGGCATCGCGGGCATCCAGCTTGAGGACCAGCTGATGCCCAAGAAATGCGGCCACACCGCCGGCAAGCTGCTCATCTCCAAGGAGGAGATGGTCCAGAAGGTCAAGGCCGCCGTGGACGCCCGCAAGAACGAGGACTTCGTCCTGGTCATTCGCACCGACGCCATCGCGGTCAACGGCGTGGACGACGCCCTGGACCGGGCCGCGGCCTACGCCGAGGCCGGGGCCGACGTGATCTTCGTGGAGGCCCCCAACAACCAGGACGAGATGCGCCGCGTCACCTCCACCATCAAGGCCCCGCTCTTGGCCAACATGGTCGAGGGCGGCGGCAAGACCCCCATCCTGCCCGCCAGCGAGCTGGAGGCCCTGGGCTACAAGCTGGCCATCTACCCCACCGCGCTGTGGATGGCCTCCATCAAGGCCATGCAGGAGGTCCTGGAGGTCATGAAGAGGACCGGAACCTCCCTGGAATACGCCGAGCACATGGTCTCGTTCCATGAGATGTTCGAAGTCGTCGGCCGGTCCGCATACGCGGAACTGGAAAAGAAATATGCGGTGAAATGTTAGGTTTTGGATACGTGCATAGATAACTTAGGAGGATCGAATGCAAAGACTCGTCAGAAATTCCGCCCTGGCCCTTGTTCTTCTTCTATTGTTCTTCTGCCTTGTGACTCCGAAGATGGTTCTTGCGAGTGATGTCGTCAAGATCACCATCCCTTCCCACATTCCGCCGTCCTACAAGGACATGTATCCGCCCGTTAAACAGTTCGTCGACCGCATCAACGAGCTGGGCAAGGGCAAGATCGAAGCCACCCTGTACCACTCCGGCAGCCTGTACAAGGTCAAGGACATCATCCCGGCCCTGATGAACGGCTCCTGCGAGATCGTCTTCAACACCAGTTCCCACACCACGGGCAGCTGGCCCGAACTGGGCGGCCTGACCCTGCCGTTTCTCTACAAGAGCAACGACGACCTCATGGCCCACTGGAAGCAGGACGGCCCGCTGTTCAAGCTGCTCAACGACACCATGGTCTCCAAGTACGGCGTGCGCGTCCTGGGCATGGGCATCACCGGCTCCCTGTGGCTGTGGACCATCGACGGCAAGCCCGTGACCAAGCCCGCCGACCTCAAGGGCCTCAAGATCCGCACCACCGGCAAGGTGGACGCCGACTTCGTGAAGGCCTGCGGCGCCTCGCCCATCTTCCTGTCCTCCTCCGAGGCCTACGAGGCCCTGCAGCGCGGCACCATCGACGGCCTGTCCACCTTCCCGGGCGGGCTGCTGGGCCGCAACCTGGACGAGGTCCTGCGCTACGGCGTGGCCGTGAACTGCGGCTGGGCCTACCAGATCTACGTCATGGACCAGACCTTCCAGAGCTGGCCCAAGGACGTCCAGGCCGCCGTCACCCAGGCCGCCCTGGAGTATGACGAGGCCATCTTCAAGAGCATGATGGACTTCGAGAAGTCCACGGTGTTCCCGCGTCTGGCCAACCACGTGAAGATCCTGGAGCCCAGTCCCGCGGACCAGGCCGAGTTCGAGAAGGTCGGCGCCTCGGTGTCACCCGTGTGGGCCGAGTCCGTGGACGCGGACTTCGCCAAGAAGTTCCTGGAGCTGAGCAAACAGTAGCGACAGTTGAATCCCGGGGGAGCGGGCGCGCGCAAGGCGGCGTCCGCCCCCCGGTCCCCGATCTCCGGTTTCGAAGGATCTCCGCCTTATTTCCACAGTCCGCCGCCTGGCGGTCTCAGGAGGGGTACATCATGGTTCAACGACTGTTCGATTGGCTGCCGCGACAGCTCTCCCGCATAGCGGCCTTGGGCACGGGCATGATGCTGCTCATCGTGTTCTGCAACGTCCTGGCACGGTTCATCTTCAACACACCCTTCTATTGGGCCGAAGAGGTCACGGGCATCCTCATCGTCTTCGTGACGCTGTTGCCCGCCGCCCAGATCTGGAACGAGGACCGGCACATCCAGCTGGATCTCTTCTCCGGCAAGGACAACGCGTCCTCGCCCGTGAGGCGGATCATCGTCTGCGCCTCGGCCGTCGTGTTCAACGGCGTGCTCTGCTGGCAGGCCGTGAAGGCCACGAAGATGATCTACCGTATGAACATGTGCGAGCCCTCCCTCCTGGGATCGCCCATGTGGATCGTCTATTCCGCTCTGGTCATCGGCTCGGGCATGCTTTTCCTGGTGGGATTGCGCTCTTTGTTCATCACTTTCAGGCAGTTCGGGAGATAGTTCATGGATCCCACCATAGCCACTCTGATCGTCCTGGCGTCATTCTTCGTCCTCGTTTTCCTCGGCGCTCCCATCTTCATCGGCCTCGGCTTGTCCAGCGTGGCGGGCATGTTCATGATTCGCGGCCTGCAGGGGTTGTATCAGCTCCCCGCGGCCATCCTGGGGCAGCTTGAGAGCTTCCTCCTCGTGGCCCTGCCCCTGTATCTGCTCATGGGCGAGGCCTTGAGCAAGAGCGGGGCCGGGGCCGACGTGTACAAGGCCCTGGAGAAGTGGCTGAACCGCTTCCCCGGCGGCCTGGCCATCGCCAGCATCTATGCCTGCGCCCTGTTCGGCGCCATGTGCGGCGTGAGCGTGGCGGGCGTGGCGGCCATCGGCGTCATCGCCGTGCCCGAGATGCTCAAGCGCGGCTACGACAAGTCCATGGCCGCGGGCGCGGTCACCGCCGCGGGCGCACTGGCCGTGCTCATCCCCCCGAGCATTTCCTTCATCATCTACGGGGCCATCGCCGGCGTCTCCGTGGGCAAGCTGTTCATCGCGGGCATCGTGCCGGGCGTGGCCCTGGCCTCGGCCATGGCCCTGTACATCCTGGTCCGGGCCACGATGCAGCCGCACCTGGTCTCCAAGGGCAAGCGCAATTCCTACACCTGGAAGGAGCTCCTGAGCCCCATTCCCAAGCTCTGGCCCGTGTTCCTGCTGATTCTGGCCGTGCTGGGCACCATCTACGCGGGCGTGGCCACTCCCACCGAGGCCGGGGCCATCGGCGCGGCGGGCTCCCTGGTCATCACGGCCTTCTACAAGCAGCTCAACTGGCGCAGCCTGTGGGACATCCTCACGGGCACCACCCGGGTCACGGCCACCATCATGATCATCATGGCCTCGGCCTTCGCCTTCAGCCAGTTCCTGAACCTGGTGCGCATCCCCGAGACCCTCAGCCAGTGGGTCATCACCCTGCAGATGCCGCCGCTGATGATCGTCCTGCTGATCATGTTCTTCTTCCTGCTGCTGGGCTGCTTCATCGACGGCGTGTCCCTGATCATCGTCACCACCCCCGTGGTCCTGCCCACCATCCTGGCCCTGGGCTTCGATCCCCTGTGGTACGGGGTGATCCTGGTGCTGAACCTGGAGATGGCCGTGATCACGCCGCCAGTGGGCCTGAACCTCTACTCCATGCAGAGCATCATGAAGGACACCCTGACCATGAAGGAGATCATCAAGGGCTCCTTCCCGTATCTGCTGGTGGAGTTCGTGATCCTGCTGCTCTTCGTGCTGGTGCCCGAGATCGCCCTCTGGCTGCCGGGGAAGATGTGATGGGCGGCGCCATGCTCGACGGACGGGTATTCAAGGTGGGAGACGGCGTGAACACCGACTACATCATCTCCGCCCGCTATCTGGACGTGTACGAGCCCGGGGAATTGGCCGCCCACCTCTTCCAGGGCCTGGGCGAGGAGGCGGCGCGGCGCGCCCGGCAATGCTCCATCCTGGTGGCCGGGGAGAACCTCGGCCTGGGCTCGGCCCGGGAGCAGGCCCCCAACGCCCTCATCGGCGCGGGGTACGTGGCGGTCGTCGCCAAGTCCGCGGCGCGCATCTTCTTCCGCAACTCCATCAACGTGGGCCTGCCCGTGATCTGCGCGCCCGAGGCGGCGGACGCGGCCCGGGACGGCGAGACCCTGGCCCTGGACCTCGCGGGCGGGCTCATCCGCCTGGAGGACGGCCGGGAGTTCTCCTTCCGGCCCTTCCCGGAGCCGGTGCAACGGATCCTCGACGCGGGGGGCATGTTCCCCCTGCTCAAGGCCGTCGGGGGCCGGGCCCCGCAGGAGGAGGGCGCATCATGGGCATGACCTTCGCCGAAAAGGTCTTTGCCCGCAAAACCGGGCGCAAGACCGTGCGGGCCGGGGAGATCCTCTCCGTGAGCCCCGACGTGACCATGACCCTGGACGCCGACGCGGAGATCATGATCCGCTTCGAGGAACTGGGCCTGGAAAAGCTCTGGAACCCCGAGCGCATCGTCTGCTCCCTGGACCACTACGGCCCGGCGTCCACCCCGCGTTCGGCCTCCCTGCACCGCAAGATGCGCCTCTTCGCCCGCAGCCAGGGCATCGAGCGCTTCTTCGAGGTCGGCGACGGCCTGACCCACCAGATCATGCTGGAGAGCGGCTACGCCCTGCCGGGCATGTTCATCGTGGGCACGGACTCGCACACCCCGTCCTACGGCTGCGTCGGGGCCTTCAGCTGCGGGGTGGGGGCCTCGGACATGCTCTCCATCTGGGCCACGGGCGAACTGTGGTTCGTGGTGCCCGAGAGCGCGCGCATCGTCCTGGACGGCGAGCTGCCCCCCGGGGTCTTCGCCAAGGACGTGGTCCTGGAGGTCATCCGCCGCTTCACGGCCTCGGGGTGCACCTACCTCTGCGCCGAATACTCGGGCCCGGCCCTGCGCGGCATGTCCATGGCCGAGCGCTTCGTCCTGGCCAACGTGTCCACGGAGATGGGGGTCAAGGCCGCCTACGTGCAGGTGGACGAGGTCACCAAGCGCTTCGCCGACGGCTTCGGCACCCCCTATCCGGTGGTGCTGCCCGACCACGACGCCGTGTACAGCAAGGAGCTGCGCCTGGACGTCTCGGACCTCGCACCCAGGGTGGCCTGCCCGCATTCCGTGGACAACGTGCGCCCCGTGGACGAGGTCCTGGGCACGCCCATCCACCAGGCCTTCGTGGGCACCTGCGCCAGCGGCCGTCTGGAGGACCTGGCCCAGGCCGCGTCCGTGCTGCGGGGCGGGCACGTGGCCCCCGGGGTGCGCCTGCTCATCGCCCCGGCCTCGCGCTCGGTCATGCGCCAGGCCGTGGCCCAGGGCTACGTGGCGGACCTTCTTGACGCCGGGGGCGTGTTCCTGCCCCCGGGCTGCGGCCCGTGCGCGGGCATCCACCAGGGGCTCCTGGGGGAGGGCGAGCGTTGCATCTCCACGGCCAACCGCAACTTCCGGGGCCGCATGGGCAATCCGCATTCGGAAATCTACCTGGCCAGCGCCGCCACGGTGGCGGCCTCGGCCCTGCGGGGCGTGGTCAGCGATCCGCGCGAACACTGCGCCGCCAACGCATAAGGGGGACGTCTTCATGTCCATGACCATAACGGAAAAGATTCTCGCCCGGCACGCGGGCCTGGACTCGGTGGAGCCCGGGCAGCTGATCATGGCCAAGGTGGACGTCGCCTTGGGCAACGACATCACCGCGTCCATCGCCATCGACGAATTCAACCGCAGCGGGGCCGGCGAACTGCACGACCCGGACAAGCTGTTCTTCGTCATGGACCACTTCGTGCCCAACAAGGACATCCAGTCGGCCATGCAGGTCAAGAAGGCCCGGGACTTCGCCCGTAAACACGCCATGCCCAACTTCTTCGACGCCGGGGACGCGGGCATCGAGCACGTCTTCCTGCCCGAGCAGGGCTACGTGGGGCCGGGGGACCTGATCATCGGGGCCGACAGCCACACCGTGACCTACGGCGCCCTGGGGGCCTTCTCCTCGGGCGTGGGCAGCACGGACCTGGCGGGCATCATGATCACCGGCGAGATCTGGCTGCGGGTGCCCGAGAGCATGCGCTTCGAATTCCAGGGCCAGCTCCGTCCCTGGGTCAGCGGCAAGGACCTGATCCTGCACACCATCGGCGACATCGGCGTGGACGGCGCCCGGTACAGGGCCATGGAGTTCACGGGCGAGGCCATCGCCGCCCTGTCCATGGACAGCCGCTTCTCCATGGCCAACATGGCCATCGAGGCCGGGGGCAAGTGCGGCATCTTCCACGTGGACGAGAAGACCCTGGAGTACGTCAAGGGCCGCTTCCGCCGCACCCCGCGCATCGAGGAGAGCGACCCCGACGCGCGGTATTGCGGGACCCGCGCCTACGACTGTTCCGCCATCGAGCCCCAGGTGGCCTTCCCGCACCTGCCGGGCAACACCAGGGGCGTGAGCCAGGTGGGCGAGGTCCGGATCGACCAGGCGGTCATCGGCTCCTGCACCAACGGCAGGATCGAGGACATGCGCGTGGCCGCCTCGGTGCTCAAGGGCCGCAAGCGCGCCCCCTTCGTGCGCCTGATCGTCATCCCCGGCAGCCAGCAGGTCTACATGCAGGCCCTGCGCGAGGGGCTCATCGAGACCTTCATCGAGGCCGGGGCCGTGGTCAGCACCCCCACCTGCGGCCCTTGCCTGGGGGGCTTCATGGGCATCCTGGCGGACGGGGAGCGGGCCATCTCCACCACAAATCGAAACTTTGTGGGACGCATGGGGCACACGGGCAGCGAAGTCTACCTGTCCAACCCCGCCGTGGCCGCGGCCTCCGCGGTCAGCGGCAGCATCTGCGGCCCCGACGATCTCTAGGAGGCCGACATGACAGGGCAAGCTTGGAAATTCGGCGACAACATAGACACGGACCTGATCATCCCCGCGCGCAGGCTGACCACCAACGACCCCGCGGAACTGGCCAAACACTGCATGGAGGACGCGGACGAGTCCTTCGCCGGCCTGGTCAACCGCGGCGACATCCTGGTGGCCGGGGAGAACTTCGGCTGCGGCTCGTCGCGCGAGCACGCGCCCATCGCCATCCGCGCGGCGGGCATCGCCTGCGTCATAGCCAAGAGCTTCGCGCGCATCTTCTACAGGAACTCCTTCAACATCGGGCTGCCGGTCATCGAGTGCGGGGATGCGGACAAGATCCCGTCCGGCGACCACCTCAAGGTCGACTTCGCCGGCGGCGAAATCCTGCACATCGAGGCCGGGCGCATCTACAAGGCCTCCCATATTCCTGAGTTCATGCGACAATTGATCAACGACGGCGGCCTCATCACCCACATAGCCATGGACCTCAAGCGGAAACCGGCTCGGGCACCCCGATAGACGTCCGTCATCCTCCTCGCGACCCCTCCCGCCTCCCGGGCCGGGGCCGTCGTTGACACCGGCGGGGCAGCAGCGCGACGCGGCTCCGCCGGCCCGGGGCGCAGGGAAGCATCCTTCATGGAACTTCCCTGCGCCCCTTCTTTTGTGCTTCTGCCGCCCGGGCAGGCGGTATGTGCAAGCTGTTCTCTTTGCAAAGAATAGTGCATAACCGCCAGGACGGGGCGCGCGGGAGGCCGCCGAGGCGGCCCCGCGCCCGACGTGCGACCAACGGAATCGGGCCGCGCACAGGCGCGGCCCTGGACCAAAGGAGCGGCGATGAACATTCATGAATACCAGGCCAAGGAACTCCTCAAGGCCTACGGGGTGCCCGTGCCCGAGGGCGGCGTGGCCGCCACGGTGGACGAGGCCCTGGCCGTGGCCGGGGGCCTCCCCGGGCCCGTGCGGGTGGTCAAGGCCCAGATCCACGCCGGGGGCCGTGGCAAGGGCGGCGGCGTGAAGGTCTGCAGGAGCCTGGACGAGGTCCGGGACGCGGCCCGGGCCATCCTGGGCATGCAGCTGGTCACCCACCAGACCGGGCCCGAGGGCAAACGGGTGAACAGCCTTTGGGTGGAGCAGGGCACGGACATCGCCCGCGAGCTGTACCTGGCCGTGGTCCTGGACCGAGGGGCCGAGTGCCTCACGGTCATGGCCTCGCCCGACGGCGGCATGGACATCGAGGAGGTGGCCGAGGCCCATCCCGAGCGCATCTTCACCACGCGCCTGGACGGCGGCCATCGCATCTGGCCCTTCCAGGCCCGCAAGCTGCTCTTCGGCTGCGGCCTGACTCCGGCGCAGATCGGCCAGGGCGTGTCCCTGATCACCAATCTCGTGCGCCTGTGCGTGGACAAGGACGCCACCCAGGTGGAGATCAACCCCCTGGCCGTGACCGGGGAGGGCGATCTCGTGGCCCTGGACGCCAAGATGAATTTCGACGAGAGCGCGCTGAAGCGGCATCCGGACATCAAGGCCCTGGAGGACCCCGAAGAGGAGGACCCCCTGGAGCGCAAGGCCGCGGAGCTGGGCGTGAACTACGTGAAGCTCTCGGGCCACGTGGGCACCATGGTCAACGGCGCGGGCCTGGCCATGGCCACCATGGACGCCATCAAACAGGCCGGGGCCGAGCCCGCCAACTTCTTGGACGCCGGGGGCGGGGCCAGCGTGGAGATGGTCACCAAGGGCTTCGAGGTCATGCTCTCGGACCCGGACGTGCGCGGCATCCTCATCAACATCTTCGGCGGCATCCTGCGCTGCGACGTGGTGGCCGAGGGCGTGGTGGCCGCCGCCAGGAAGCTGGACCTCCAGATGCCCGTGGTCATCCGCATGGAGGGCACCAACGTGGAGGAGGGCAGGCGGATCCTCGACGGCTGCGGCCTGAACTTCGTGACCGCCCATTCCATGACCGAGGCGGCCTCGCGCATCGCCGAACTGACCAGGGAGGCCCGCTCATGAGCATCCTCATCGACGAGAACACCAGGGTCGTGGTCCAGGGGCTCACGGGCCGCGAGGGCTCCTTTCACGGGCAGAAGATGCTGGAATACGGCACCAAGGTCGTGGCCGGGGTGACCCCGGGCAAGGGCGGCCAGGAGGTCCTGGGCGTGCCGGTCTTCGACACCGTGGCCGAGGCCGTGGACAAGACCGGGGCGGACACCAGCGTGATCTTCGTGCCCGCCATGGCCTCGGCGGACTCCGCGTGCGAGGCCGCGGCCGCCGGGGTGAAACTCATCGTGCTGATCACCGAGCACATCCCCGTGCTGGACATGGTGCGGGCCAAGGCCTTCTTGAAGGAAAGGGGGACCCTGCTCATCGGCCCCAACTGCCCGGGGCTCATCAGCCCGGGCAAGTGCAAGGTGGGCATCATGCCCGACTACATCCACAAACCCGGGGACGTCGGCCTCATCAGCCGCTCGGGCACCCTGACCTACGAGGCCGTGCACCAGCTGACCGCCGCGGGCCTGGGGCAGAGCACGTGCGTGGGCATCGGCGGCGACCCGGTGCCGGGCCTGAAGTTCGTGGAGCTGCTGGAGATGTTCCGCGCGGACCCGGACACCAGGGCCGTGTGCATGCTGGGCGAGATCGGCGGGGACAACGAGGAAAAGGCCGCCGCCTACATCCGGGAAACGAACTACCCCAAGCCCGTGTTCGGCTTCATCGCGGGCCTCACCGCGCCCAAGGGCAAGCGCATGGGCCACGCCGGGGCCATCATCAGCGGATCCAAGGGCCGGGGCGAGGACAAGATCGCGGCCCTGAAGGACGCGGGCGTTACGGTCATCGAGGAGCTCGGCCGCCTGGGCGAGACCTTGGCCAGGGAGCTCAGCGCCTAGCGGCCCGCAGTCGACTCAACCGAACAAGAGCCTTTACCAGGGTGCGGACGGAACACCGTCCGCGCCCTGTTTTTTTGCATCCTTCGGGGCGCTACTCCGCCACCACCATGAGCACGGAGTTCTGGACGCTGGGGGCGTGGGTTTCCACGGTGCCAGGATTGGCCGGGAGTTCGGCCGGGCCCGGGGAGCCCACCAGGGACTTGAGGCGGTCCAGGAAGCCGCGCTCGGGCTTGGGGGCGCGCTGGATGAGGGTGCGCACCAGGTCAGCGCGCAGGGCGTAGTTCACGTCTTGGGGCAGGGCGCCTGTCTCGCGGAACACGCGCTCGGCGTCGATCATGGCCTGGACCACGCCCACCACCTCGCCGCGCAGGTTCACCAGCGGGCCGCCGCTGTTGCCGTGGGCCAGGGGCACGGAAATCTGGAACACTCGTTCGTCCCCGCCCAGGCCCGACAGCCCGGTGATGCGGCCCGTGGCCAGCTTGGGCGACGCGCCCATGATGGCGGGCTCGGGAAAGCCCACCGTGAACACGGGCGCGCCCAGGCCCGGTTCCTGTTGGGCCAGGGGCAGGGCCGGGGGCAGGCTTTTCGGGTCGGCCACGGCCAGGAGCACCAGGTCGTTGTCCGCGTCCTCGGCGGCCACCGTGGCCGGGGCGTAGCTGCCGTCGGCGTGCACCAGGGAGATGCGCCCGCGTCCGGCCACCACGTGCCGGTTGGTCACGGCGAATCCCGGTGCCGCGATCCAGGCCGTGCCCATGGATACGCCCCGGGCCTTTGCCACGGCCCGGTCCGGGAGCTCGGCCGCGGCCTGTTCCATGCGCTCGGCCGCCGGATGCCCCGGGGCCACGGCGCGCACGGCCCGGGCCGTCTCCAGCAGCCAGTCAGCGCGGCCCTGGTTCGCGAAGCCCTGCCCGGCGCGGATGAAGTTCTGCAGGGCCGCCCTGGGGTCGCGGCGCGTGCCGTCGCCCTGGGCCAGCAGAGTGCCCAGCACGTACTGGGCGTCGGGGTCGTCGTCCCGGGCCGCCGCCTCCAGCCAGCGCAGGGCCTTGGCCGTGTCCCGGCCCACGCCCTGGCCGTGCAGGCGCATCAGCCCCAGGGAGAAGCGGGCCCGGGTGTTTCCGGCCCCGGCCGCGCGGTGGAACCAGTTGGCCGCCTGGGCCTGGAGCATGGCCGCGCTGGAGCGGCGGCTCCTTAGCTCCTCCTGCTCGGCGCGCACCATGAGCATGGCCCCCAGGAGGTACTGGGCCTCGGCCGAACCGCCCTCGGCCGCGCTGCGCAGGCGCGCGTCGTCGGCCTGGGCGGGGGCGTCGTGGGAAAAATGCGACAGCCCGGCCCGGCAGGGCCCGGCCAGGGCCAGGACCAGCGACACGCAGGCCAGGACGGCCGGGATGATGATTTTTGGGATGGGCATGGCGGTCCCCCCGGGCCTAGCGGGTTGTTGAAAAGGCCGTGTCCAGCAGGCCGTTCAAAAACAGTGAGATGCAAGGCGCAAGGAAAATCCAGGGCCGATGTGTATTCCAACGCTTCCGCTACACGAGGGTCTGGATTTTCTGCAGCAACGAAGCGACGCAGCAGATCGCTGTTTTCCA
The DNA here is from genome assembly GCF_054819825.1 of Desulfocurvus sp. DL1XJH-121. Taxonomy (NCBI): domain Bacteria; kingdom Pseudomonadati; phylum Thermodesulfobacteriota; class Desulfovibrionia; order Desulfovibrionales; family Desulfovibrionaceae; genus Desulfocurvus; species Desulfocurvus sp. DL1XJH-121. The sequence continues at coordinate 34,449 of NZ_JBTVWW010000011.1, read as the reverse complement.
ACGGCCTGCTAGGGAATCTGGACGTTGATCCAGAAACTTACGGTAGTCCCCCGGTCCACCTCGCTCTCCATGGTCACGATGCCGCCCATGAGCGTCACCAGGCGCTTGACGATGCCCAGCCCCAGGCCCGTGCCCTCGTACTTGTGCGATTTCGCCCAGTTGAGCTGCACGAAGGGGTCGAAGATGGTTTCCATCTGGTCCTGGGGGATGCCGATGCCCGTGTCCTCCACCGTGAACAACAGGCGCGCCTCCTCGGGATGCGCGGACTTGCGCAGGATGTCCACTCGGGTCCGCACCGAACCCTTTTGGGTGAATTTCACGGCGTTGCCCACCAGGTTGAACAGGATCTGGCGCACGCGGCCCTCGTCGCCCACCAGGGTTTCGGGCACGTCCGGGGCCACTTCGTAGGTCACTTCCAGGTCCTTGCTGCGGCTCTGCTCGCGGAAGGTGTTGATCACCGTGTGCAGGGTCCGGCGCAGTTCGAAGGGGTTGCGCGTGAGGCTGATTTTGTCCGCCGAGAGCTTGGAGAAGTCCAGGATGTCGTTGATGATGGCCAGGAGGCCCTCGCCCGCGGACAGGGCGATCTCGATGGAGTCGCGCTGCTCCGCGTCCAGTCCCGAGTCCAGGACCACGTCCAGCATGCCCAACATGCCGTTCAGGGGCGAGCGCAGTTCGTGGCTCATGTTGGCCAGGAATTCGTCCTTCATCTTCACGGCGTTCTCGGCCAGGTCCCGGGCCTTGCGCAGCTCGTCCTCGGCGCGCTTTTCCTCGGTGATGTCCGTGGAGACCACCAGGGCCCCGTCCCGCTCGTTGTCGCCCATGCGGAAGGGGTAGGCCTTGGTGCGGAACACGCGCCCGTTGGGCGCCACGGTGATGGCCTCCATGGGCTGTTTTTCCCGCAGGCAGGGCGTCAGGGGGCAGGCCAGGCAGGGACCTGTGTCGCTGCCCCACAGGGCGTGGCACACGCGGCCGACTATTTCTTCCGAGGTCAGGCCCGCGGCGTCGCGCACCGTGCGGTTGGCCCAGAGGATGGTGTGGTTCGCGTCCTGGAAGGTCACGGCGTCGCTGATGGTGTCCAGGATGGCCTTTTTCTCGCGTTCGGAGCGGCGCAGGGCCTCCTCGGAGCGGATGCGTTCGGTGACATCCTGGAGCTGCACGCAGCAGGTGCGCGCTTCCGCGCGAAACACGTGGATGTCGAAGATCCCGCTGATTCGCTTGTCGGAGTAGGGCTGGGGGCCCGAGTGCCAGGGGGTGCCCGTGGCGATGACGCTCTGGCAGCGCTCGATCACGTCGGTTCCGGCCAGGCCCGGGAGCACGTTCTTGAGGCTTTCGCCCAGGCCCTGGCCGTGCTCCATGCCCAGGAGCCCGGCTGCGGCCTCGTTGGCCTCCACCAGGATCAGTTCGCCGTTTTCGTCCTGGCGCAGGAGGTGTATCCCCATGGGTGAGGATTCGACGATGGCCCGGAACTTCTCCTCGCTCTCGGCCAGATCGCGCTGGGCCTTCTTGCGCTCGGTGATGTCGTGCAGGATGCAGATCATGCCCTGGACGCCGCCGTCGGTTCCGGGCAGGCCCCGGGCCACCATGCTGCCCCAGAACAGGGTCCCGTTCCTGCGGCGGAAGCGCTGCTCCGCGCGCAGGGATTCCTTGTGCCCGGCCAGGATGCGCTGCTGCATCTCCGTGCAGTGGGCCAGGCCGTCGCGGTGGGTGAAGTCCAGGGGCGTCACGTCGCGCAGGTCGTCCCAGGTGACCCCGAACAGTTCCATCCACTTGCCGTTGGCTTCCATGAAGGTGCCGTCGGGCGCGCAGATGGCGATGCCCGAGGGGGCGTCGCGGAAGATGGTCTTGAACATCCGCCCGTGCTTGAGCAGGTTCTCGCGCTCGCTGCGCGCGGCCGTGACGTCGGCCATGGAGCCGATGAGCTCGGGCGCGGAGCCGGGCGGGCCGCCGGCCAGGCAGTTGCGGTCCTGGATCCAGGCCCAGGTGCCGTCCTTGCGGCGCACGCGGTATTCCTGGGTCACGCATTCGTCCACGGACGTGCAGGCCCGGTAGCCGCCCTTGGCCAGGTCGTCGGGGTGGGTGCGCGAAGCCCAGAAATTGGGGTCGGCCAGGACCTCCGAGGGGCGGTAGCCCAGGACGTCCGTGACGTTTTCGCTGATGAATGTGGGCGCGCAGCCGCGGGCGGGGTCCGCGCGGTAGATGATCATGGGGCTGTCGGCGATGACCCGCACCAGGCGGTCCATTTCGTGGCGCAGGGCGTCCAGTTCGCGCTGCGCCGCGACGAGGTTCTCGCTGTCCGCCCAGTCCGTGAGAGCGGTCTCGTACTGGCCCGGGGAATCCTTGTTCATCAAATTTTCCTCGCGCCCGGGGCGGGGCGTTTTTCCGATATTCTGAGAATTCTAGAGGAAAACCATGCCTTGTCAACAGCGTGCGGCGCGTCCGGATTCCCGCACGATGGGGGCGCGGGGGTGTTGTCTTGGCCGGGATTCTCGGGTAAGCATGAGCGAATTAAGCAGGTTGCAGGAGGTTCCAGTGCTGGTCGAGGCAACGGGTTTTCCGGGGCTCTTCGTGGTCGTCCCCCGGGTTTTCGAGGACGGACGGGGCTATTTCATGGAGAGCTGGAACAAGGCCCTGTTCGCCGAGCACGACCTGGACCGCGACTGGGTGCAGGACAACCACGCCCGCTCCGTGTCCGTGGGCGTTCTCCGGGGCCTGCACTTCCAGTTGCCGCCCTCGGCCCAGGCCAAACTGGTGCGCGTCAGCGTGGGCGCGGTCTACGACGTGGTGGTGGACCTGCGCAAGGGATCGCCGTCCTTCGGCCGCTGGCACGGCGTGGAACTCTCCGCCGCGAACCACAGGCAGCTGTTCGTGCCCGCCGGCTTCGCCCACGGATACATGACCCTGGCAGAAGAGACGGAATTCCAGTACAAGGTGGACGCGCCCTATGACGCCGCCCGCGACGCGGGCATCTCCTACGCGGATCCCGACCTGGGCATCGACTGGCCCGGGGGGGATCCCGTTCTGTCGGACAAGGACAAGGCCCTGCCGCGCCTCAAGGATTTCGATTCCCCGTTCGTGTTCCAGGGCTAGGCCCGGAGCGCGTTTCCAGGAGACCTAGGGATGCATACAGACTCCAGCCCAGCCGATCAGCTGGCCGGATGCCAGGCCATCATCCTGGCCGGGGGCTCCGGCACGCGGCTCTGGCCCTATTCCCGCACGCTCTTGCCCAAGCAGCTGCTGGCCCTCACGGGCCCGGCCACCATGCTCCAGCAGACCGTGGGCCGCGCCCTGGGCGTGTTCGACAGCGGGGACATCTGGGTGGTGACCAACGAGGAGCAGGTCTTCGAGGTGCGCAGCCAGATCCGGGGCCTGGGCGGGGAGGACGACGATTTCGACATGAACGGCCAGGTCCTGGCCGAGCCCGTGGGCCGCAACACCCTGCCCGCCATCCTCCTGGGCATGGACCGGGCCCTTGCGCGCGACCCCGGGGCCGTGGTGGCCGTGTTCCCCTCGGACCACCTGGTGCACCGCCCGGAGGTCTGGCGCGAGGCCCTCGCGCGCGGCGCGGCCCTGGCCCGCGAAGGCTGGTTCGTGACCTTCGGCGTGGAGCCCGCCACCCCGGAAACGGGCTACGGGTACATCGAGCGCGGCGAGGATCTGGGGGACGGCTGTTTCCGGGTCGCCCGCTTCGTGGAGAAGCCCGACCTGGCCCGGGCCGAGGAGTTCCTGGCCGGAGGGCGGCATTTCTGGAACAGCGGCATGTTCGTGTTCAACGCGGCGGCCTTCGTGGCCGCGGTGGAGGCCCACCAGCCCGAGCTGGCCGCCTGGTGGGCCCGGCGCGGCGAGCCGGGGTTCCTCAAGGAGTATCCGTCCCTGCCCAACGTCTCCGTGGACTACGGCATCATGGAGAAGGCCGACCGCCAGGCCGTGGTGCGCGCGGACTTCGGCTGGGACGACCTGGGCTCCTGGGAGGCCCTGCACCGCCTGGGCGCCAAGGACGGCGCGGGCAACGTGGTCCAGGGCGACGTGCTCGGCCTGGACTGCGAGGACTGCCTGCTGTTCTCGCGCGGGGGCAAGCTGGCCGCCGTGGAGCTCAAGGGCATGATCGTGGTCCAGACGCGCGACGCCACCCTGATCTGCCCCACGGACAAGGTCCAGCGGGTCAAGGACGTGGTCACGCGCCTCAAGGCCGAGGGCAGCGCCCTGGTGGAGGCCCACGTCACGGTCAAGCGGCCCTGGGGCAGCTACACCGTGCTGGAGGAGGGGCCGCACTACAAGATCAAGCGCATCGAGGTCAGCCCCGGCGCGCGCCTGTCCCTGCAGAAGCACCACCACCGCAGCGAGCACTGGGTGGTCATCAGCGGCACGGCCGAGGTCCGCGTGGACGACCGCGAGGTCCTGCTTTTCGAGAACCAGTCCGTGGACATCCCCAAGACCGCCATGCACAGGCTGGGGAACCCCGGCAAGGTGCCCGTGGAGATCATCGAGATCCAGTCCGGCCCCTATCTGGAGGAGGACGACATCGTACGCTACGACGACGTCTACGGCCGCATCCCCGACGGCGGTGGGGCGGACGGATAGCCCGGCCACCAGCGGATGAAAAAGGTTTCCGGGGTTCGTGAATTTTTTCATTTAACCTTGACACCAAAACGGTCTCATGCATAGAAACATCGCGTCTCTTATGTCAGATTTCATTGCACATTCTTCCGCTGGAACCGGCCCCGCGGGCGCTTCGCGCCGTGCGGGGAACAAGTGTTTGCGGGGGCTTGTGCGCGGGGCGCGACCCTGATCGAGGTGGGATGCCGGGCGCGGGCCCGGTGGAAGATATTCTGTCACCTTCTTAACGGACGAGGCGAGAGCATATGGTGAAGAAAGCATCTAGCAGTGGAGGAGCGTTGCCCTTTTTCGTGGGGTTCGTGGCGATGCTCTTCGTGGGCTGGTGGGTCTTCCCCCAGGTGCTGTTCAGCAAAGCCGAACAGCCCATCCGCTTTTCACACGTGGTCCACGTGGAGGACGGGGGAATGGCCTGTGAGGACTGTCACTACCTGAACGAGGACGGCTCATTCACGGGCATCCCCAGTACCGAGGCCTGCGCCGAGTGCCACGCCGAGGCGATGGGCGAGGACCCGGCCGAGGCGAAGTTCGTCGAGGAGTACGTCAACGAGGAGAAGGAAGTGCCCTGGCTCATCTACCAGGATCAGCCGGACAACGTGTTCTTCTCCCACGCCGCGCACCAGGGCAAGGATTGCACGACCTGCCATCCCAACCTGGGCGAGAGCGACACGCCGCCCGCGCACTACAAGAACGTGCTCACGGGCTATTCCAACGGCGGCTACAAGATCGTCTTCGGCAGGGGCGTCGGAGTGGACCCAGCGTACAGCAGGGGCACCATGAAGATGTGGGAATGCGAGCGTTGCCATGCCGAGAACGGCCAGAGCAACGCCTGCTACGTCTGTCATCGTTAAGCGAGGTGGCGCAATGAATAGAAGGACTTTCCTGAGTTTCTCCGCAGGCGCCACGGCGGGATTGATGATCACTCCCATCCCGTGGAAGCTGACGGATGACATCTCCATCTGGACGCAGAACTGGCAGTGGAACCCCAAGGTTCCCAAGCGGGCCGTCTACTTCAGCGAGATGGCCTCCAAGCTCGATCCCTCGGGCGCGGGCGTGAAGGTCGCCGTGGCCGGCGGCAACGCCGTGGGCGTGGCCGGCAACGAGAACCATCCCCTGGGCAGGGGCGCGGTGTCCTCCCTGGCCGTGGCCGAGGTGGGCCTGCTGCACAGCCCCTCGCGGGTGCGCCAGCCCATGCTGAGGACCGGGAGCGGCTTCAGCGCCGTGTCCTGGGAGCGGGCCGAGGCCATCCTGGCCGAGAAGCTCGACGCGTCGCGCGGCTCGGCCGCCATGGTCAGCGGCGACGACACGGGCACGGCCAACGAGATCTTCGCCGCCCTGGTCAAGGGCCTCGAGGGCTCGTTCTACATGATGCCCGGCGAGACCCAGAGCGCGCACAAGGCGCTGAAGATGATGGGAACCGAGGGCCGCGTGGGCTACGACATCGAAGGCGCGGACCATGTCCTGCTGCTGGGCGCCGACGCCCTGGAGTCCTCGGGCACGGCCGTGCGCAACGCGCGCGCCTTCTCCGAGAGCCATCCCTCGGGCCGGGCCGCCACGGCCAGGTTCGTGTACGCCGGCCCCGTGCAGAACGGCACCGCCGTGGTCTGCGACCAGTGGATCCAGGCGCGCCCCGGCGCGGCCGCCACGGTTGCCCTGGGCCTGGCCAACCTGCTCATGGCCGACGGGGTCTCGCCCCGCGCCAAGGGCCTGTCCGCCTACCAGGCGGGCCTGGCCAAGGACTACACTCCCTCCCGCGTGGAGCGCGAGACCGGCGTACGCGCCGACGCGCTCCGCCGCATGGCCGCCGAGCTTTCGGCCGCCAAGCGGCCCCTGGTCATCGCGGGTTCCGAGTTCGGGCAGGGCGCGGGCGCCCGCGCGCTCATGGCGTCCCTGTCCCTGAACACGCTCCTGGGCCAGATGGGCGGCACCGTGAAGGTCCTGCCCGCCGCGCCCAGCGTGGTGGCCGGCGCGGGCAGCGAGGCCCAGCGCTACGCCGCCGACGTGGTGCCCTTCCTGAAGAGCGTGGCCGAGGGCCGCGAGGACCTGGGCGTGCTCATGGTCTACGACGCCAACCCGGCCTACGGGCTGCCCCAGGCCGACGTCATGGCCAAGGCCATGGACAAGGCCGCCTTTACCGTGAGCTTCAGTCCGTTCATGGACGAGACCGCGGCGCGCGCGGACCTGATCCTGCCCTGCCACATGACCGCCGAGCGCTTCGACGACCTGTACACCCCCCACGGGGCTGGCTCCGTGGTCTACAGCGTGAACCGGCCCATCGTGCGCCCCGCCTACGACACGCGGGCCACGGCGGACCTGTTCCTGGCCCTGGCCCCGCGCCTGGGCCTGGACCTGGGCTATGCGTCCTTCAAGGACGTCCTGAAGGCCAAGGCCTCGGTTTTGGGCGCGTCCTGGGCCTCCCTGAAGAAGGGCAAGGCCTTCACCGCCCCGGGCAAGGGCGCGGACCTGGACCTGACCGCCTGCGCGGCCCCGGCCGTCACGGGCGCGGGTTCCGGCATGCTGGCCCTGGCCCCGGTTGTCAAGCGCAGCCTGGGCACGGACAAGATCGCCATGCCGCCCCACAGCGCGGCCACGGTGGGCGAGTCCGAACTGGCGGGCACGAGCCTGGTGGTGGAGATGAACGCCAAGACCGCGCGGACCTGCGGCGTGCGCGCCGGGCAGACCGTGCGCGTGTCCGGCTCCGGCGGCGAGATCGTCGCCGAGGTGCGGGTCTCCGAACGGGTCATGACCGGCGTGGTGGCCGCCCCCATGGGCTTCGGCCGCACCGCCTGGGACGGCTTCAGCAGGGGCCTGGGCGAGAACGCCTACAGGCTCCTGGCCGCGGCTGACGACCCCGAGACCGGCCTCACCGTCTGGTCCGACAACCGCGTGAGCATCGCCACCGCTTAAGGGAGGAATCATGTCTGCATTCAAGGAATTCCCGATCAGGTGGGGCATGGTCATCGACATTGACAAATGCACCGGATGCGGCAACTGCATCACCGCCTGCAACAAGGAAAACAATATCGCACCCCAGGAAGAGGCCAAGGCTCGCCTGGAGCGCAAGGGCTTTCCCACGCGCTTCAAGAAGATGCAGTGGCTGACCATCTACGAACTCTCCAACAAGAAGAGCGGAGCGGAGCACGACACAGCGTTCCTGCCCCGCCCGTGCATGCAGTGCGGCATGCCCTCGTGCGTGTCGGTGTGCCCGGCGACGGCCACGGACAAGAACGAGAACGGCGGCATCGTGAGCCAGATCTACCCGCGTTGCTTCGGCTGCCGGTACTGCATGGCCTCGTGCCCCTACCACGCCCGCGTGTTCAACTGGGACCAGCCCTTCTTCCCCGAAGGCATGGAGAAGCAGCTGACCCCCAACGTGTCCGTGCGTTCCCGAGGCGTCGTGGAGAAGTGCAACTTCTGCCACCACCGCCTGATGTACGCCAAGGACGCGGCCCGCGTGGCCGGCGAGGATCCGGAGAAGCTGGCCGACGGCGCCTACGTGCCCGCGTGCGCCGAGGCCTGCCCCACCGGGGCCATCACCTTCGGCGACGTGAAGAACCCTGAGCACGCGGTGTACGAGCTCGTGAAGAGCCCCAACACCTTCCGGCTCCTGGAGCGCCTGGGCACCGACCCGCAGGTCTACTACATGAGCAAGCGGGAGTGGGTGCGCCGCGAGGGCGACAACTACCTGGAAACCGAGGGCGCGGCCCATGTCGCCACTGGAGGTGCTCATCATGGATAGAGCTTTTTGGCCCGAAGGCGTCGAGCGTTGCTCGTTCGGCAAATTCCTGCTTTGGCTGGGCTTCATCGGCATCTTCCTGGCCCTGGGCCTGTATGAGGCGCTGATGATCCTGATCCCGGACGGCCTGGCGCGCACCGCGCTGGACAACTACTTCGGGTTCGGGCTGTGGATCACCTTCGACCTGGGCGTCATCGCCCTGGGCGCGGGGGCGTTCTTCACGGGCCTTCTGAAATACATCCTGGACATCAAGGAGCTGGAGAAGATCGTCAACCTGACGGTCATCGTGGGCTTCATCTGCTACTCCGGGGCCATGCTGGTCCTGGCCCTGGACGTGGGCCAGCCGCTTAGGTCCTGGTTCGGCTTCTGGCACCCCAACGTCCACTCCATGCTCACCGAGGTGATGTTCTGCATCACCTGCTACCTGATGGTGCTGACCCTGGAGTTCGTGCCGAACATCCTGGAGAACCGGAAGCTCAACGAGATTCCGATCCTGCACAACATCGCGCACAACTTCCATTACGTGATGCCGCTCATCGCGGGCATCGGCGCGTTCCTGTCCACCTTCCACCAGGGCTCCCTGGGCGGCATGTACGGCGTGCTCTTCGCCCGCCCCTACATCCTGCGCGACGGGTTCTTCATCTGGCCCTGGACCTTCTTCCTGTTCGTGCTCTCCGCCGTGGCCTCGGGGCCCTGCTTCTCGGTCCTGGTGGTCAAGCTCATGGAGCTCCTGACGGGCAAGCAGCTGGTGGACTACAACATCAAGAAGCTCATGTGCCGCATCGGCGGAACCATGCTGGCGCTGTACATGTTCTTCAAGTTCCTGGACACCTGGGCCTGGTACAAGGACGTGCTCCCGCGCTCCGGCCTGACCTGGGACCAGATGTTCAACAGCGGCCTGGGCTACGGCGAGGGCCTCTTGTGGGCCGAGCTGTTCCTGTGCGGCGTGATCCCGGCCATCCTGCTGCTCACCCCGCGCTTCCGCAACAACCCGGCTCTGCTCTACACCGCGGCCATCCTCAACTGCTGCGGCGTGATCATCAACCGCTACGTGTTCACGGTCCAGGCCCTGGCCATCCCGGTCATGCCCTTTGACCAGTGGTACTCGTACGCCCCGAACTGGGCCGAGTGGGCGCCGTCCATCGCCATCATCGCGTACGGCTTCCTGATCCTCAGCCTGGCCTACCGCTACCTGCCGGTGTTCCCGCAGGAAGTGGAGCTGAACAACTACGGCGCGGCTCCGGCGGCTCCCGCGGCCCCGGCCGAGCCCGAAGAGGCTTCCGCCCCGGACACGGACGCGGAGCCCGAAACCGCGTAACCCCACACGCGGATCATATGCTCTCGGGGGCCCGGTTGGTTCGCCAGCCGGGCCCTTTTGCGTCCGGCGCGGCGCAGGGCTGTTGACCGCCGGGTTTTTATCGTTTATCGTCGATTTACGATTAAGACGCGGAGGGATCATGCGAGATAAAGACGAAGCCCGGGCCGGGCGGGGCTGCTGCGACGGCGCGGGCCTCCCGGCCGGGGACGCGACGCCCCTGGTGGAGGATTCGGCGGAGCTGGCCGAACTGTGCAAGGCCCTGGGGCATCCGGCGCGGGTGGCCATCCTGCGCCATCTGGCGGCCGTGGACCGCTGCGTGTGCGGGGGCATCGTGTCCGTGCTGCCCCTGGCCCAGTCCACGGTCAGCCAGCATCTGAAGGTTCTCAAGGACGCCGGGCTGGTGCGCGGCGAGGTGGAGGGCCCGAGCATCTGCTATTGCCTGGACAAGGACCGCCTGCGGCGCTGGCGGGACCTGGCCGCGGCCCTGGGAGGCGGAGTTTCATGAACGGTTTCGAATTGCAACGTATGGAGGCCGTCCGCGAGGACGTCTGCTGCGATCCCCGGGAGATCGGGGAAGTGGACGGTTGCGCCGGAGAGTGCGGGCCGTCGCCGTCCCAGACCCTGGTCATGGAAGGGCCCTGCTGAGGGCCCAGGACCGCGTCCGGGTTCGGACGCCATGACAGGCCGGGCATGCGGCGAGAGCCCTTTGTCCTTGATTTCGTGGACACGCCCTTGGGGCCGGTTCCCCGCGTGGCCGCGCGCCTTGGTGTGCGCGACCTGGCCGGGGCCGCCCTGGCTAGGCTGGGCCTGAACCGCGACCGCTACCGCATCGTCCCGGGGCTGTACTGCGTGGGCGAGCCGGACCCGGTCTCGCCCGTGCTGGTCACGGCCAACTACAAACTGAGCTTCGATGCCCTGCGCAAGGAGCTGCGCGACGTGGACGCCTGGGTCCTGGTGGTGGACACCCACGGTATCAACGTCTGGTGCGCCGCGGGCAAGGGCACCTTCTCCACCGAGGAGGTGGCGCACTGGGTGCGGGCCAGCGGCCTTGAGCAGGTGGTTTCCCACCGTGAGCTGGTGCTGCCGCAGCTGGCCGCCACGGGCGTGGCCGCGCACAGGCTGCGCAGGCTGTGCGGATTTTCCGGGCGCTTCGGCCCGGTGGCGGCCCGGCACCTGCCGGAGTACCTGGGCTTGGCGGACCGCAAGAATCCGCCCGAGGCCATGCGTCGCGTGACCTTCGCCCTGAAGGAGCGGGCGGTGCTCGCGCCTGTGGAGGTCGTACTGCTGTGGAAGACCCTGCTGGCCATGGCCCTGGGCGTGCTTTTGCTCTCGGGCCTCGGGCCGCATGTCTTCAGCTTCGTCTCGGGCTGGGCGCGGGGCGGATGGGGGCTGGCCGCCACGGCCGCCGGGGTCCTGGCCGGGACCGTGGCCGTGCCTCTGCTGCTGCCCTGGCTGCCCGGCCGGGCCTTCAGCCTCAAGGGCGCGTGGCTCGGCGTCGTGGCGGGCACCGCCGTGGGATGGGCCTCGGGCCTGGGCCTTGCGGCGGGCGCGGGGCTGTGCCTGTGGGCCACGGCCCTGGCCTCGTACCTGGGCATGAACTTCACGGGCTCCACCCCCTTCACCTCGCCCTCGGGCGTGGAGCGGGAGATGCGCCGGGCCATCCCCGTCCAGGCCGGTGCGGCCGTCCTGGCCGCCGGGCTGTGGCTGTATTCGGGATTCATGGGCTGAGAAGCGGAGAACGGCATGAAGGATTTCAGGTATTTCGAGGATGCGGCCAGCCTGGAGCTGGATGCGGGGGCCTGCGTGGGCTGCGGCCTGTGCGTGCAGGTCTGCCCCCATGGGGTCCTGGTCCTGCGGGACGGGCGCGCCGTGCTCGCGGACCCGGGCGCGTGCATGGAATGCGGGGCCTGCGCCAGGAACTGCGCCGCCGGGGCCGTGTGCGTCACCCCGGGCGTGGGCTGCGCCGCCTACATCATCCAGACCTGGCTCCCCAAGGCCCTGCGTCGCAATGACGAGGGCTGTTGCTGAAGGCTCGACGCAAAAAAAGACCCGCCCCGGACTTCCGGAGCGGGCCTTGTTGGTTTCACAGGCCGTCAGGGCAGGAATTTTATGCCGAAGTCCGTGATGGTCACGCTGGTCTCGATGGTCGGGGAATTGGAGAAGGTCCAGCCGAATCTGAACTCGTCCACGTCATACAGGGAAGGTTCGGCATGGAACAGATCCGGGGTCGGGTCCGTGCCGAGATACGAGGTGGTGAGATCCGAACTGATGTCGTCGCCCACCCAGACGCGGATGTCGTAGTTGGTGGCGTTCTTGTCCAGTTCGATGCGCACCCTGTGGGGGGAGGTGTCGTTGATGCCGAAGGTTTCCGAGGACCCGTCGGGTTCGGCGGCGGGGTTGGGCCCGTCGCTCGTGGCGGTCGCCGAGAAGGTGAATAATGTCTCCTGGTCGTGGAGTATGTCGTCCTCGGTCGTGCCTCTGTCGTTCCAGCAGAGCAGGGCGATGTGATCCGCGTTGGGGTCGTTGCCGTGGCTTGCGCCGGCGTCCCGGTTCACGTCGAATTCAACGCCGACCCTGTTCAGGGGAATGGTTTTGCCGTTGCCGCATATGGATGGGGAGACATCGCTCCGGCTTCCTCCGAATCCCAGGTACTCATCGGCGCAGCCGCAAAGATTCTCGACGGTGTCGCTGCTGGTGCCCTTGATCGCTGCGAAGGTGAAGCCTTCGCCCGGCTCCGCGAAGGTGAATTCGAAATACGCCCGGAAACCGTTGGCCAGCTCGCAGAGGCCGTCGGTGCAGTTGCCTGCGGCGGCATCACCCGCGTACCAGAGGCAGTTGGCCGCCCGGCCGCCCGTCACGGTGCTGTCGTAGGAAATGGTTTTTTCCTCGGTGTCCACCGTGACGAGGTTGACGGTGCCGTAGCCCTGGGCCACTCCGCCTTGCGGGAAATCAGCGATGTCGTTCGCCGTGCTGACGTCGGAGCCGGCCGGGGCGACGTTCGAGGAACTCGATGCCTCGGCCTTTTCCTGCAAGTAGGGCAGGAGCGCGAACTCCACAAGGTCGTCGTTTTGCCCGGCTGTGGTGTCGAGCCCGTCCAGGTCCGCGCCGAAGGGATAATGCACGAAGGTGCCGACCCCGTCGGTCACGCCCGAATCGTCCACGTCCTGGGTTCTGTCCGCGCCCGTGGAGAAGAGTATAAAGGCCACGTCAGTGGTGGACGAGAGCACCGTGGAGTCGTTGCTGTCGGGGTGCTGCTCCACGTCCAGCTGCGTGGCGTTGGAGCCCTGATTGACGTTCACGGCGTACAGGAATTCGTCCGAGCTGTTCTTGGCCACGATGTAGTGGATGCGCTCGCCCCAGGGGTCGGTGTTGTGGCCGATGAGGTCCGCGGGAACCAGGATCTGCCCGGGGACGGTGGTGGTGTCGGGTGCAGGGAGATTGCCGTGGACCGCCGCGTAGCCGATGATTTCGTCGCGAGTTTCCTGCAGGCCGAATTTGGCCTTGCGGGCCTTGTCCTTGCCCACGGAGCCCAGGATGCGCGGCATGATGGTGGCCACGACTATGCCCACGATGACCATGATCACGGCCATCTCGATGAGGCTGAAGCCTGTCCTCGCGTCTCGGGAGTGTTGGCTGGGCATATATACGGCTCCGGAAATTTTGTGTGTTGCCAGGGACTCCGGCGTCAGGGCAGGAACTTGATGCCGAAATTGTAGAGGGTGATCCGTTGCTTCACGCCGCCCGTTCCGATGGTCCAGCCGAAATTGAAATCATCGAAGCTGGGGGAGGCGGAGTAGACGAGGGTGGCATTGGTCGTGGGAGTGTCGTCGTAGGCGGTGTAGTCCTCGGTCAGGTCGTCGAATTTGGTGCAGTTCTCCGAGGTGCAGTCCTTGACCCAGGCCTCGACGTGCCAGGTGTCGGCGGACGTGGCGTTGACCTCCACGCGCACCGACTGGGTCAGGGTGTCTTCCATCCACGGGGCTGTCGTGCCCGTGTAGAAGGCGGCGTCTCCGGCCACGGGGTTTGTTGCGGGGGAGATGACGGCCGGGTTGCCGATGATCTCCCCGTGGCGGGTGTCGTAGGATCGCCCGTCGGTGCTCCAATAGTCCATGGCGAGGTGGTTGTTCGTGGGGTCACGATAAGGGTGCGTTCCGGTTGTGGGGTTTGAGCGGAAGAAGTCGAATTCCACTGCCATCTTGGGCGGTTCGAGTTCACCCGCGCTGCTGGTTCCGGCATATCCGAACTCGGAGCCGGTGCCGCCGCAATCCGAGGGCGCGTTGGCGGCGGCGTTCATGAAGGCGAAGGTGAAGCCGTCGCCGAAATCGACGGTGTCCGTGTCGCTGGCGTCGTTTTCGGAAGTCTGGAATTCGAAGAAGACTCTGACGCCGGTCCCCCATGGGCAGTCGCCGTTGGTGCAGTTGCCCGCGTCGCCCTGGTACCAGACGCACGCGGAGCCGTTGCCGGAGGTCCCCTGATCGGCGCCCATGTTCACGGTGTTGGCCGTGGTGTCCACGACCACGGTGGTCGGGCCGGTGGTCGGGTTCGCCGTGTCCCCGGCGCCTTCGCCGCTGAAGTCGGTTATGTCCGCGGCGAAGGACGCGTCCGAGCCCGCGGGGGAATAGGAATCGCTGGTGGTGTTGGTGCAGATCTTGTTGCGCAGGTAGTTGAAGGACACGTATTCGTACTGGTCGTCGAATTCCTCGTGGCCCGTGGTTGGAGTCCAGGATCTCTGGTCCCAGACCTGGACCACATGGGATCCCGGTTCGGCGTATTCGGCGCTCACGTTGCGGCCCGTGCTGAGGACGATGAAGCCCAGGTCGCCGTAGTCGTTGTCCCCCGAGGGGTCGGTGAGGCGCAGGGTCAGGTCGTCCGTGGGCGTGGCGGAGCAGAGGTTCGTGCCCGAGAGGTTCGAATCCGCCCAGTAGACCAGCGCCTGGCCGTAGGGGTCCTTGCCGATGCCCAGGTCGTTTTCGAATTCGTCCTGGGTGGGCAGGCGCTTGTTGATCAGGGCGAAGCCGATGATCTCGTTCCTGGCTTTTTCAAGAAAATCACTGGTGGCCGTGCGTTTTTCGCGTTTTACGAGGTCGCCGATCATGGGCAGGGTCAGCCCGGCCAGAAGACCGATGATGACCAGCACGATGGCCATCTCGATGAGGGTGAATCCCACGGTCCGCCCGCGCGCCCGGACGTGATTCTGGTTCATTGTTCCTCCGCCGCTGTTGCCCCGCGTATGCGGGCTTCTGTTTTTCGGGGTGCGGGGAGCGGGGCCCCCCGGTCAGTCGCTTCCATGTCGCCGGGGCGCGTGCCCTAGCGTGTCAGTTCCGCGTTCAACTCGGCCCCGGTGATGACGACCATCTGGTCGTCATGCACAAGGGTGTCGGCATTGGCCGCCGTGCCGGTGTCGTCCTCGGAGAAGTCCGGCGGATCGGCGGGATTCAGCGGGGCGATCTGGCTGTCCCCGGCCGCCGTGAAGACGTCCCTGTAGGACTGGTTGTCCGCCTCGCGGTCGCGGCCGAAACTGACGAGCACGAAGGCCACTGCAGGGACCTCGACCCCGTCCTTGTCGATGATGGTCGAGGCGTTGGACGGCGCCGTGGCGTTCTGGCCCTGCGCCTCGTTGTCCAGGACGTAGGTCCCGGAGATGGGCAGGTAGCCTCCGGCTCCATTGTCCCTGATTCCCTCAAGGATATAGATTGGTTGGCCCCAGGCGTCCACCAGGTTGCAGATGCAGTTGTCCACATCCATGGCCGGGCTGGAGCGGTTCGGGTCGGAACAGAGGGTGTTGTCGGTGGGGTCGCCCGTGCTGGATGCGCCCGTATAGGACGGGAAGGTGTTGGAGTAGAAGATGTGCTCAAGCAGGCACTCTTTGGCCTCGTAGAGGGTGGAGGCGGTCTTGGCCACCCTGCGGCCCTCCATGAGGGAGAACCAGCCCATTGCGCCAGCGCTCAGGATGAGGCCAACGATTACCAGGACCACGCCCAACTCGATAAGGGTAAACCCGCGTCTGCGCCGAAGGGTTTTGACGCTTCTGGGAATAAGAGACTGTACGGACGACACGCTGATCCCCCCGTGGAACGTGAAAGTGGTCTCGACAGTATGGAATCAAGAATGGCTTTTTTTGAGGGAAAACGCAATACGCGTTCCGGGATTCATGCCCTCCCTCGTGCGTGCGGAGGGGGGCGGCACGACGCGCAACGAGTTTTATGCTTGGGCTATTGATATTTTTATTTGATTGAAATACGAAAGGTTGTGCTGGCAGAAGCGGGTCTTTCGTTGGAGTCAGCGCATACAGGGGGGGACAGGGTGAGAGGACTGCCGCCGAGACGGCGTATGGGGTACAGCCAGACGGAGATTCTGACGGGCGTGGCCTTGGTGGCGCTGCTGCTGTTCGGGCTGCTGTCCGTGGTCCTGTCACCGGGCGGGGACGACGGGGGGGTGCCTCCCTACCGCGCGGCCAACGCCATGTATGTCTACAACGCCCTGGAGCGCCAGCGGGTGGCGGTTCTGACCTACACTGACATGACCGGGATGCTGCCCGGCGACGACACACGGCCCGCCATGGTGGACGGGGTGCTCGTGGCCGGGAACGACGACGGCAGGATCGATTCCGGCCGCGGCGAGGCCGCCAAGGCCTTTGTGGATTTGCAGGAAACCGGGGTCAATCCCGACCGCGAAATCCGCATCCGGGGCCTGGTGCTGGAACTGCTCTGGGTTCGGTTGATGTCCGGCGGCAAGGTCTTGGTGGAGGACAATTTCTTCAAGCTGCCCGGGGTCGACAGGCAGGAGGCCCTGGCCTTCGACCGCAAGTTCGACGACGGGCACCAGGACGCGGGCAACGCCGTGTATCTGGGGAACGACGATACCGTGGACTTCTACTACAGGCTGACTCTCATACGATGACCATGCGACCGCTGTTCATTTCTGTTTGTGTCTGCGTCCTGCTCCTGTCCGCGCCCTGCGCGGCGGCTCCGGGCACTTTGCGGACCCTGATTTTCACCAGCAACTCTTTCGGCGAATTCGCCCCTTGCCCGACGTGCGGCAAGGGGGCCCTGGGCGGTCTGGGCCGCAGGGCCGGGCTGTTCGAGGCTCTGCGCGTTTCGGATCCCGGGGCGCTGTTCGTTTCCGGGGGCTGGGAATTCCTGTCCTATTCCCCACGCAAGAAGACCCGTCAGGAAGTCTTGCCCGCCTTGGCCGAAGCCTACGGGCTCCTGGGCTACGACGCCGGCCTGGTGCTGCCCGACGAGGCCCGGGCCCTGAGCCGGTCGGAAGCGGCTTTGCCGCCGGGCTTCGCGCCTGTCCAGGCCCGGCCCTGGACGCGGACTCTGGAGTGGGACGGCCTGAAGCTCGGCCTCGTTGACTTCCCGTTCAAGGAGTCGGCCTATGCCTCTGCGCCCGAGGCTCTGCGGGATGCCGTGGTGCAGGCCGCCGAGGAGTTGAGGCCGTCGGTGGACCTGGTGCTGGGGCTGAGCCCGTGGGGAGAGCGGGACGAACTGGCCCTGGCCGAGGCCCATCCCGGGGCGTTCGACGTGCTCCTGGGCTCCGGGCCGGGCACGGGATACGGGGTGCGCGCCGTTCAGGGGCGCACTGTGTGGGTGCGGTCGCCTTTTGACGGGCGCGGGGTCATGCGCCTTGATATATTGGCGTTGCCGGGAGACGGGGATGAGTGGCTGGAAGGCAGGAATTTCAAGGCGGAAGCCCTGCAATTGGACGCCAAGGTTCGCGAGGATGCTCGCGTGACCAATCTTTTCGCTTGGTTCTAGGGACCGAGGCGAGCCGTTTTGACTGAGGCGGATTTTGTACAATGTTTCAGCGACGGGGGGCGCGATATCGAATTGACATGCGGATTGGTTTGTAGTGTATTGTTTTGGTAAGTGAGCTAGAGAAAGCCAAACCCACCGCGAGGGGGGGACGGAAAGTCACGGGTCTCGGGGGAGACGGCCGGACTGCCTAGGGGGTCAGGATACGGAAACAATTTTTTGAAGGAGGAGCATCCATGAACAAGCCGAACCTGAAACGCAAGGTGGTTTCCGGCTTTACCCTGGTGGAAATGGCTATCGTTCTCGTCATCATCGGCATCATCCTCGCGGGTGTGATGAAGGGCCGCGACATCGTGCGCGGCGCGCAGGTCAAGCAGTTCTCCCAGCAGTTCGCCCAGAAATGGGGCACCGTGGCCCAGACTTATTACGACAAGACCGGGCAGATCCTGAACGACGGTGAAGTCAACGGCGGTATCGCCGGGAACGCCCCCGACGGCAAGATGGACGGCCTGATCGCCGGTTCCGGTCCCAAGGCCCTCCGGATTCTGACCGCGCTGGAGAACGTGGGCATCGTTCCTTGTAGCATCATCAAGTCCAAGCTGATCAATCCTGTCGTCGCGGGAACCGTCGTGGTCGCCGCCGCCACCGTATGCACGGACGCCGCCGGCGGAACCGGCAACGCCCTGATGAACCCCTGGCAGACCCTGGTCGAGGGCGAGTTCGCCGGTTCGCAGATCGTCACCGCTGACCTCCTCAACTTGTCCCTCACGATGCAGGGCAAGCAGGTCCTCCGCAACTGCGTGGTGCTGTACAACGTGCCCGTGGACGTCGCCAAGGGCCTGGACACTGCCATTGACGGCCTTGCCGACGGCGAGGCCGGTTCGTGCATCGGCGGCGTGGCCACTGTTGCCGGCGCCGCCATAACCTACTATGGCGCTGCGGGGGCCGCCCAGACGGCCCAAGCGTGGAACAACACCGTCTCCGCTGCCAATACCGCTGTTGTCCAGACGGCGATCATCATCTTGGACTACTAGGCCGAAGTTAATCGAACCCTGTAAGGGCCCCTCTCCCTCTCCGGGAGGGAGGCCCTTTTTCATGGGTCGGCCCAGGTGACGCCCTGCGCATGGGCGTTGCCTGCGCCGAGGCAAATGTGTTAGGAATCGGACAGTTCCCGGATTTCCCGCGCAGGAGGCAGCCACTTGACCACCGACATATTCGAAGCCCTGGGCCTGGACCGCAACCCGTTTTCCATGGCCGCGGACACCCAGGGGTATTTCCATACCGACACGACCAAGCAGATTCTCGACGAATTGTCCTTCGGGATCCTTTCGCGCAAGGGTTTCCTGCTGCTCACCGGCGAGGTGGGCGTGGGCAAGACCTCGCTCCTCTACCAGTTGCTCAGGCGGCTGGAGCACGAGAACCTCGTCACCTCCTGGATCTTCAACACCATGCTCAACAAGGAGGAGCTGCTGCACGCCATCGCGCGGGATTTCGGGCTGGACGCGCCCAAGTCCGCCAACGTGGCCCAACTCATCGACCTCCTGCAGGGCTATCTGGTGGAACAGAACGCCCAGGACAAGAACTGCGCCATCATCGTGGACGAGGCCCACAACCTGAGCCTGCCCGCCATGGAGGCCCTGCGCATGCTCTCCAACCTGGAGGTCAGCGGCCGCAAGCTGGTGCAGATCCTCCTGGTGGGACAGCCCGAGCTCAAGGAGCGCCTGGACGAGCAGAAGCTTCGCCAGCTCAGAAGCCGCATCAGCATCTTCAAGGATCTGCGCGCCTTCGACCTGGAGGAAACCGGGCGCTACGTGAATTTCAAGCTTTCCAGCGCCTCGTCGCAATTCCGGCTCACGGGCGCGCCCCTGAAGCTCCTGTTCCGGGCCACCTGCGGCAATACGCGCATGATCAACCTGATCATGGAGCGCGCCCTGTACGCGGCCGTGGCTTTCGGGGAGAGCGATTTCACCGTCAAGGTGCTGAGGGCCGCCGTGGCCGAGATCGCCACCTGCCAGATCGAGGTGGCCGAGCGCATGGGCAAGGGCGGCAGGCTCTTCCGGTACGTGGCCGTGGCCGCGGGGGTGCTGCTCCTGTTCGCCGCGGCCTTCGCCCCCTACATCCCCGGTCAGGACGGGTTGCGGAGCCCCGTGGCCCTGGTGGCGGCCAAGGTCTCGGCCATGCGCGCCAACGCGGCCCTGGACGAGGTCCGCGAGCAGGCCCGCGCCGAGGCCATGGCCAAGGTGGCGGCCGAGGTCCGCGCCGAAACCCTGAAGAAGGCCGAGGCCGAAGCCCGTGCCGAGGCCGAGGCCGGGGCCTTGGCCGACGCGCAGCGCAGGGCCGAGGAGAAGGCCAAGGCGGAGGCCGAAGCCGAAGCAAAGCGCAAGGCCGCCGAGAAGGCCAAGGCCGAGGCCGAAATCGAGCGCCAGGCGGCGGAAAAGGCCAAGGCCGAAGCCGACGCCGAGCGCAGGGCCGCCGAAAAGGCCAAGGCCGAGGCCGACGCCGAGCGCAAGGCCGCCGAAAAGGCCGAAGCCGACGCCAGGGCCAAGCGCCGGGCGGCGCAACAGGCCGTGGCCGAAAAACAGGACACCCGGATTCCGTCCGCCTCCAACGCTTCCGGCGCGCAGGCCGCGGCGGGCCCCTCCAACGGCCCGGAAAATCGAAAAGTCTCCTTGACAACGGGTCCTAAAATTGCGACATCTCTGGATACTACAACAAAAATGCCTAGTGGGGCGGGGTATGATCCCTCCTATTACGCGTTTTTGAAACCGGTCGGGCTGGAGGCCTCGGTGGACGCGTTCGCGCGGGCCGTGGCCGAAAAGAAGATCGGGGTGTTTGAAGAGGTACTGCCCGGGGGGGTGCAGGCTCTGAAACTGGATCGGCTGCCCGCCGAAAAAAAGATTCCCTTCTCAGCATTCCCCTGGAAAAAGACCGTTGACGAGAATCCCGCGTGGATCGTGCTCTGGCGCCCGCCCTTCGTGATCAAGGATTTCTACTACGGGTACCGGCACGAGGACATTCTGGCCCTGCAGATGATGCTCAAGAAATTGGGCTACTACTGGGGGCCGGACGACGGGATGGTCGGACCGGTCACTTGGCGCGCCATCAACAGCTTCCAGAAGGACATGAAGCTCAAGCGCACCATGTGGCCCGACCCCGAGACGGTTTTCTGGCTCAATGTAATGTCCAGGCAGGGCTAAGCCCTGCACCGAAAAGCCAAACCCGCCGCAAGGCGGGGACGGAAAGCCACGGGTCTCACTGAGACGGCCGGGCCGCCGAAGGAAAACGCGCCCCTCCGCCCGGCGAGGGACGACAGAACTGACCAGAGGTGGACCACATGGCCGCTCCCATTCGTATTGGCGACTTGCTCCGGGACAAAGGGTACATCGGCGACGAGCATATCCGCTACGCCCTGCAGGTTCAGCGGGTGACCAAGGAAAAGCTCGGCCAGGTGCTGACCCGCACGGGGCTGGTTTCGGAATACGACCTTGTGTTCACCGTGGCCCAGCAGCTGGAGCTGGAGTACGTCCAGCTGGACAGCATCACCCCGGACTACCAGCTTCTCAAACGCTTCAACCGCAACGCCTGCCTGGCCCAGCGCGTGTTCCCCTTCGAGCAGAAGGACAACGCGGTGGTCTGCTGCATCTCCGACATCCCGGATCCCAAAACGGAGCAGATGATCGTGCGGGCCACGGGGCTCAGGCCCGAGTTCGTCATGGCCGAGGAGACACGTGTCATCTCGGCCATTTATAATTATTTCTATTTCCTGGACAACCCTGTCGAAAAGCTGATGCAGCGCGAGGTGGGCATCATCGCGGCGGACACGTCGCGCACCGTGAGCCCGGACACGCTGATCAACTACATCCTGCTCTTGGCCGTGAAGCAGCGCGCCACGGATGTCCATCTGCGGCCCATGGCCCGGGGCATCTCCGTGGCCTTCCGCGTGGACGGCGTGCTGTCCAACGTGGCCTTCCTGCCGCCGCAGCTCTCGCGCCTGGCCACGTCCATCAAGCTGCAGGCGGGCATGGACATCGCCGAGCAGCGCCTGCCACAGGACGGCCGTTGGACCGCCAACCTCCTGGAGCGGCGCTACGACATCCGCGCCTCGTCCATCGTCACGCCCTTCGGCGAGAACATCGTGCTGCGCCTGCTGTCCCAGGAGCGGGCCAGCTTCAGCTTCCCGGCCCTGGGCTTTCTGGAGGACGACCTCAAGCTCTTGGCGCGCATCTTCGACGAGCCCTTCGGCATCCTCCTGCTCACCGGCCCCACGGGTTCGGGCAAGTCCACCACCCTGGTGGCCGGGCTTTCGTCCCTGGACCTCTTGGGCAAGAACGTGATCACCGTGGAGAACCCCATCGAGTATGTGGTTCCCCTGGCGCGCCAGACCCAGGTCAACGAGGGCGCGGGATACGATTTTTCCAACGCCATGCGGCACTTTTTGCGCCACGACCCGGACGTGATCCTCATCGGCGAGATGCGCGACGAGGAGACGGCCACCACGGCGCTGACCGCCGCCACCACGGGCCACCTTGTGCTCTCCACCCTGCACTCCAACACGGCCATCGGCTCCATCCCGCGCCTGCAGGGCCTGGGCATGGACACCCAGATGCTCTCGGAGAGCCTCATCGGCGTGGTCAGCCAGCGCCTGGTGCGCATCATCTGCCCCCACTGCAAGAAGGCCTACGCCCCCTCCCCGGAGGAGTTGAAGTATCTGGGCGTACAGCTGGATACGGTCTACAAGGGCGAGGGCTGCGAGGCCTGCGGCCACAAGGGATACATCGGCCGGACCCTGGTCTACGAAATCCTGGTGGTGGACCGCGACGTGCGACAGGCGATGGAAAAGGACATCGAACTCACCCAGTTGGAGGACATGGTCAAGCGCAAGGGATTCCGCTCCATGTTCGACGTGGGCGTGATCAAGGTCCAGAAGGGTATGACGACGGTGGAAGAACTGCAGCGGGTGCTCGGCAAGACGCGCTACTAGGCGCGGGCCGGCGAACATCCAGCCAGGAGACGGCGGAGCGCGATGCCCATATTTCGATTCAAACTCTTGACCGCCGACGGGAAGGTGGACCGGGGAGTGGTGGAACTGCCCTTCGCGGACAACGCCCCGGCCATCCGCTATCTGGAGCGCCAGGGCGGGGTGGTCATCGCCATCCAGCGCTTCGGGCGCCTCATGTCCTGGATCACCAAGCTCGCCACCCAGGGCTTTTCCCGGGTCAAGCGCCCGGATCTCGCGGAATTTTTCAACAACATGGCCATGCTCCTGGGGGCCGGCGTTCCCGTGCTTTCGTCCATGGACGAGATCATGCAGGAAATCAAGAACCCCATGCTGCTCATGACCCTGAAGTTCATGCGCACGGACATCGAGGGCGGCCAGACCTTCGGCGAGGCCCTGTCCCGGCATCCCAAGGTCTTCGGCGCGCTCATCCAGTACATGTGCCGTATCGGCGAGGAAACGGGCATGCTGGACCGGATGTGCAAGAAATCCGCCGAGCATCTGGAGAACATCGAACAGATCGTTGGCGGCACCAAGCGCGCCCTGATCTACCCGGGGTTCATCTTCGCCGTGGTGGTGGGGGCCTGCTTCTTCTGGTTCTATTTCGTGGTGCCCAAGATCGTGAAGCTGTTCGTGGACATGGGGGTGACCATCCCCACGCCCACGCGGATCCTCATCGCCATCTCCAACTGGTTCCAGCTTTACGCGGGCTGGGTGCTCCTGGGGGTGGTGGGATTCGTCATCTTCCTGGCCTGGCTGCGCAGGAAAAGCACCCGCGTGCAGTATGGCCTGGATTTCATGCTGCTGCGCGTGCCCGTCTTTTCCACCATCATCGAGACCAGCATCATCGCCCGCATCACCGAATACCTGGGCATCCTGGTGGGCGCGGGCGTGGGCGTGGTGCGGACCCTGGAGATCATCACCGACTCGTTGACCAATCTGGTCTACAAGGGGCGGCTGATCCTGGTGCAGGACAGCGTGAAGAACGGCAACCCGCTGTCGGATTCCATGCGCCAGGCCCAGGCTCTGCATCCCTTTGCGGTGCGCATGGTGGCGGTGGGCGAACAGACCGGCCGCATTGAGGAACAGACGGCCTACGTGGCCAAGTTGTACAGGGACAAGCTCGCGGCCCTGGTGGAGGTGCTGGGCAAGACCCTGGAGCCCATGATGCTGGTTTTCCTGGGGCTGGTCTTCGGCCTGATTTTCGCCGGACTGATGCTGCCGATCTACGACATGATCGGAAAAATGTGACAAGGGGGATACGACGGTCATGCGCTGGCTCATAAGCATTCTGATCAGTGTGGTCTTCGCCGCTGGGATCATCCTCTACTACCAGATGTGGAAGGATATCCGCAGCGGGCAGGCCGAGATCGAGGTCCTGCAGAATGAACTGCGGGACTACGAGAAATTGGCTGATCTCTACAGGCAGCAGGAGGAGAAGGTCGTCATCGTCAACGCCCTGTGGGGGGAGATCAAGAACGCGGGCCTGGAGCCCGACAAGTGGGTCAAGTACCCCCTGTCCATGAGCAAGACCCTGGAGTGGAAGGACGTGGAAAAGATGATGCTCCTGGCCAACAACAAGCCCGAAACCAGTCACTACTGGTTCAAGCCCGACCGGATGCTCGTTTCGCGCGTGTTGGTGGCGCCGCCGGACAGTGGCGGGCAAGCCACCGCCCCGGCCGAGGCCGATCTTGCGGCCCCGGACACCCTGCAGATGTACGACATGAACATCTCGGGAACTTTTTTGATGCCCAAAGAGAAGTAGCACTTCAGTGGCCAAAGCGAGGCGGGAAGGGATATGACTGAAGAGAAGAAATCCAACGGCGTGGCTCCGGAAGATACGGGCATGGACCCGGGGGGAACCGGCGGGGACGCCGGGGTTCCGGAGTTCGAGATCGAGGACGTTTCCTGGGAGTTGGAGGATTCCGCTCCTGGGGGAGGAGAGTCCGAGCCGCGTTTCGAGATGCCTGCGGAGCCCGAGGAGGAATTCCAGGCGCAGGCCGAGGAGCCCGCGCCGGAGGAATCCGGAGCCTGGCAGGCCCCGGCTTTCGAGCTGGAGCCGGAGCCCGTGCAGGAGCCCGCGCCGGAACCGGAACCCGAGCCAGAACCTGAACCTGAGCCGGAACCCGCGCCCGAGCCGGAACCCGCGCCCGCCATGGCTGCGGCGGTGGACATGGGCGAGGCCTACGACGAGGAAGATGCGGACCACACCGCGGATTGGGGCTGGCGCGTCTCGCGTGGCGGGATCACGCCCTTTGTCCTGGACTTCCAGAACCAGAAACATATGTTTTCCAACCGCGGCATCGAATACGTGGACGACGTGAACCTCGTCGGCGGGTACTTCACCTACGTCGCGGACTATGCGGACTCCCCGGGCATGGGAATCCTGACCCTGTCCACGGAGCCCAAATACGCCAACGTGCTGGCCCGGAAAAACCTCGAAGAGGCGGGCGAGCTCAACGTGGACGGCGTGCTGCACGTCTTCAGCAAGCGCAAGCTGGAGGGCGGGCAGATAAGCGTGTTCTACGAGATTCTGCCCCGGGACAAGCATGTGGGGCTGCGCGAGGTCTATCTGGGCACCGAGCGGGGCCTGATCTTCGCGGACACGGTTTCGCTCCTGTTCGGCCTGCTCAAGAAACAGGGCAAGGGCACGCAGGCCCTGGCCCTGCACCTGCCGGGAGCCATCGTGCTCGTGGCGGGCAAGTCCGGCGAGGTGCATCTGGCCCGGCGCTACACCCTGGTGGGCGACGACGAGCAGGCGCTCAACGAAGGCATCTTCGCCCTGGAGCAGGACCTGGTGGCCCTGGAAAAGAACCTCGGCCAGCGCATCAACCAGGTGGGCTGGATCGAGGGCCTGACCTGGACCCTGAACCTGGCGCGCCCGGACGTGGACATTCCCCTGGTGCCGTATCCGCTGCACGAGTTCGCCTTCAACGGCGAGCAGGTCTGGTCTGCATTGCCCTCGGCCGTTTCCAAGGCCCCGGCCTCGGTGGCCATAGGGCCCAAGGAGGAGCGCTACCTGCGGCCCCTGGAACTGGCCGAGCGCTGGATGTGGGCGGCTTTCCTGGCCCTGGCCATAGTGGCGGGCGTGGGCGTGTTCACCATGCGCGGCGCGGCCGAAAACGTGCGCGCTGGCATCGAGGCCAGAAAGGCCAAGATCCGCGAGATCGAGACCATGCTCAAGTCCAGGGCCGTGAACGTGGAGTTCAAGGACGTGGGCCCGGCGGTGACCCTGGCCCGGGACTACCGGCAGGCCGCCCTGTATCCGCCTTTCGGCGAGATGTGGAACTACATCGCCTCGCTCAGGCCGGGCTTCGTCCGGGTCGACGGGCTGGAATTCAGGTACGTGGACACGGGTGTGCACGTGCATCTGGAAGGCCAGGTGGAGATGGACATAACGTCGGCCCAGCAGGGGTTCACGGCCTTCGCCGAGGGACTCGAGAAGCAGGGGTTCAGCATCGTCACGCAGCAGGTCAATCTCGACCTGGAGGGCAATTATTATTCCCTCGACGCGCTGTGGCCCTTGAAGAAGCAGGGGGAGTAAATGCATCCGGGTAGAAGAAACATCCTCATCCGCTGGATCGGCTACGCCGTGGTGATCGTGGCTACGGCCGCCTGGATTTACATGGATGAGCCCCAGGCGCCCGTGCGCAAGGCCGACGTCATGCAGCGGCTGGCCCCCAAGATAGTGGACCTGCCCTCGGACGAGGTCACGGAGGCCATCCGTTCGGCAGTGGACGTGACCAAGCGGAAGGTGGCCACCTTCGGGGAAGTCGAGAAGGTCGATCCCGCCCTGATAGTGCTTGATCAGGAGGCCCTGAAGGACGAGCCTGGGCGCGTGATGCTTTCCGTGAGCACGATTTTTCTGGGCCCGCCGGACAAGTACGCGGTTCTCGGGGGCAGGATCTATAAAGAGGGCGACCAGGTGCCCGACGGGCGCACGGTCCAGGGCATCGACGCCGATGGCGTGACCCTGGCCATGGGAGACACCGTGGACAGGATGCCCTGGGTGCCGCCCTTCCGTGTGGAAATCACGAGCGTCATGCAGGACACCCGTCCCAGAGATGACGGCAAGGAACAGGGCGCCGCATCTGGAGCAGAAGGTGAACAGGCCCAGGGCGCGGACCTCCAGAATCTGCCGCCCGATCTCAGCCCCGACCAGGCGCTTGAGATACTGCAGAAGGTCGGGAACAAGTGATGGGAACGCAACTCTCGGCATGCCGGGCCAGCCGGCGGGAATGGACGCATAAACCGTCTCGGAGAGGGGAAGCAAGGGTGAAAAGGGGATACGCCATGCGCAGGTACACCGCTTACTTGGGACTTTTCATAATGGCACTGGGCCTTGCCGCCTGCCAGAATCCCGGCAAGATGCTTGAGAGCGACCTGGAATACGACACGCTCTACAAGCAGATGCGCAAGGAGGATGAGCAGTTCGTCAAGATCCGCGACATGGAGAGGCAGATCGAGTCCAAAGCCAAGGCGGTGGAGGACCTCATCGATCCCGTCCTGCCAGCCTACAATCCGCTCGAAGACACCACCGTGTCCATCAACGTGCAGGACGAGACCATCCACAACATCCTGTACATCGTGGCGCGCAACGCAGGCCTGAACCTGGTCATCGAGCCGGGCATCAGCCTGGACAACCGTGTGACCATCAGCTTCGAGGACGCCTCCAGCGCCCTGGTGGTGGAGAAACTGCTCCAGGCCTTTGATTTGGCCTGGGAGGTGGACGAGAACATCCTCTACGTGCAGCGCTTTGCCGAGCAGACCTTCTACCTGGACTTCGTGAACACGAACACCGCGGTGACCAACAGCGGCGGCGGAGACATCTTCGGCAGCGCCCTGTCAGGGTCCGGGGATCTCAAGGGCGAATTCTCCATGTCCAGCACCACGGGTGGAGAATTCCAGGATGAGTCCTTGTACGGATCCATCATACAGAGCGTGGATTCCATCATTTCCGAGGAAACGGCCTTTGGCGAGCAGACCGCCACGGGCGACGAACCCGCTAATCCCGGGTACTTCGCCTTGGATCCCCTGACGGGCACCCTGTACGTGCGCTCCTCGCCGGGCAAGATCCGGGCCATCGCCAAGATGCTCAACAACCTGAAGTCCAAGCTTTCCAAGCAGGTGCTCATCGACGCCAGGATCATGGAGGTCAAGCTCGACGATTCCTTCCAGTTCGGCATCGACTTCAACTGGGTGGCCCAGCGCATGGCCTGGGGCGACGGCACCACCACGGTTTCCCTATTGCAGCGCGGAGCCAAGGCCTTTGGCGACCGTACCTTCACCGACGACCAGACGGCCATGACCATCTCGGGTTTCAAGAAGGGCGACGATTCCTTCAACGCCGCGGTGGAGGCCATGCAGTCCTTCGGTGGGGTCAAGGTTGTGGCCAACCCCCACGTGCGCGCCAAGCACGGGCAACCCGCCCTGTTCTCCGCGGGTTCCTCCCAGAAGTACGTGGCCAACATCACCCGCGACGTGGATGACGAGGGCAACGTGACCTTCACGGTGGAAACGGACAGCGTTTTCGATGGCGTGATGCTTGGCGTGGTCGCCTACATCAGCGAGGACGACAAGATCGATCTGCAGATATTTCCCATCAAGAGTGAGGTTTCCGGGGCCGGAGCCGAGGACCTGGTGGAGGTGACCACGGCGGGTGACAAGATCGCCCTGCCCAGGGTGGACGTGAAGACGGTGAACACCACGGTGCGCGTCAACGATGGCGACACCATCATCCTGGGCGGCCTCATCGACAAGAGCCACAGCAAGACCGATGCGGGGTTGCCGGCGGTTTCCGACATCCCGGTGCTGGGCTGGCTCTTCAAGACCAGGACCGAAACCGACGTGATCCGTGAAATGGTCATCGTCATGAACGTCAGGGTGGTCAAGTAATGAGCCTTATCTACCGCAGTCTGCAGCAATTGAAAAAGGAGGAGGCCGAGCGGGGTTCCCGCACGACGCCACAGGCCGTGGCTCCGAGAACGAGCAAGCTGTTGGTGCGGGCGGGTGTCATTGTCCTCGCGTTCGTGGTGCTCGTGGCGGCGGGCGTGTACTTCGTCCAGCAGGAAGTGCAGCAGATCCCCCTGCCCAAGGTGCCGGACACGGTCATGGGCTCCCGAGCCACGCCGTCCAAGGCCGTGGACCAGGTGGCGGAGGGGCAGGCCGAGGCTGCGGCTCCGGCCGAAGAGGCCCAACCCGCGCAGCTGGTCACCGTGCGGGAGGCGCCCATCGTTCGCCAGCGCCTGTTCCGCGAGGTGCAGCCCCAGGAGCGCAAGATCGACCTCAGCAAGCCCACCAAGGCGCTGGAGACCCATTTCGCCTCCAAGGCCCGCAAGAACGAGAACGTCCTGGCTCTGGAGCGCAAGCTGGTCCAGGCCTCCAAGACGGGCAA
Source organism: Desulfocurvus sp. DL1XJH-121 (assembly GCF_054819825.1). NCBI lineage: Bacteria > Pseudomonadati > Thermodesulfobacteriota > Desulfovibrionia > Desulfovibrionales > Desulfovibrionaceae > Desulfocurvus > Desulfocurvus sp. DL1XJH-121. The sequence goes on along the minus strand of NZ_JBTVWW010000011.1, from coordinate 5,637 downwards.
CCTCTCCCAGTCCAAGGAACTCCTGGACTCCATGTCCGTGCAGATCGGCAAGAAGGAGAGCGCGGCCAAGTACAAGTGGGAGGGCTATCTGGCGCTCAAGGAAAAGCGCTACCAGGACGCCGAGAACTTCTTCCGCCGCGCCGTGGGCATCCGGCCCACGGACTATGTGAGCAACATCAACCTGGTGTATGCGCTGCTCGGCCAGGGCAAGCGGGACGAGGCCGTGGCCATCTACCGCAAGCTCATCGACCGCTATCCCATGAACGAGCGCGTCCAGAAACTCGGCAAGGCCCTGGGCGAACTCTGATCCCTTTCCCTGGTGTCCCTTTTGTCGCGGGTCGGAGGCGTTTCTCCGGCCCGCGGTTTTCTTTGCAGTTTTGTTGGACATTTGCGATCGGCTGGTGTTTTGGTATACTTATAGCGGGGCGGGCCATGGCGGTTTCGCCGCAACACACCGGGGCATCAGATGGACCAGAGGGATAAAGGAGTGCGGGAGGGCGCGGGCGTCTGCGAGGCGGGAACCCGAGTGGACGGACTGTCCGCGTTCCAGCTGCATCACCTGAACAAGTACGCCGAGATCGGCATGGCGCTCTCCGGCGAGGAGAATGTGGAGCGCCTGCTGGAGATGATCATCCACGAGGCCCGCTCCATCACCGACGCCGACGCCGGGACCCTGTACCTGGTCAACGAAGCCGGGACCCACCTGGACTTCGTCATCCTGCAGAACGACACCATGAACACCCGCATGGGCGGCACCTCTGGGGCGGCCATCAATCTTCCGCCCGTGCCCATGTTCGTGGAGGATGCGCCCAACCACGCCAACGTCTCCTCCTATGTCGCCCTGACCGGCGAGATCGTGAACATCGCCGACGTGTACGAGTCCGAGGCATTCGACTTCACGGGTCCGCGCAAGTACGACGAGGCCACGGGATACCGCTCCAAGTCCATGCTGGTCATCCCCATGCGCAACCACGAGAACGACATCATCGGCGTGTTGCAACTGCTGAACGCCCAGGACGTGACCCGGGGCGGCTGTATCTGCGAATTTTCCGACGACCGGGTGGTGCTCGTCGCCTCCCTGGCCTCCCAGGCCGCGGCCGCCCTGACCAAGACTAGGCTCATCAAGGATCTGAAGGACCTGTTCTACGCCTTCATCAAGAGCACGGCCAACGCCATCGAAGAAAAATCTCCCTATACCGGCGGCCACATCAACCGCGTGGTGGACATCTCCATGATGATCGCGGCGCGCATCAACGAGCTGGACGAGGGCCCCTTCGCGGAGGTGCACTTCAACGAGGAGGAGCTCGAGGAGCTCAAGCTCGCGGCCTGGCTGCACGACATCGGCAAGATCATCACCCCCGAATGGGTGGTGGACAAGGCCTCCAAGTTGCAGACCATCTATGACCGCGTGGACTTGGTCGCCCTGCGTTTCGATCTCATCGCCAAGTGCCTGGAGACGGAGTGGCTGGAGCGCAAGGTGGCGATGCTGGCTTCGGGCGCGTCCGTGGACGAGCTGGCGGCGGGCGAGGCCGCACACGCCGAGGCCCTGAAGGTCCTGGAGGAGGAGCGCGCCTTCGTCTTCTCCTGCAACGAGCCCGGCGAGTTCATGAGCGATGAGCGCATCGAGCGACTCAAGGGCATCGCGGCCAAGACTTTCACGGTCAATGGCGAGGTTCAGCCCTACGTCACGGAGGACGAGCTGGAGAACCTTTGCATCCGCAAGGGCACCCTCACCGGGGCCGAGCGCGATATCATCGAGAACCACGCCCGCATGACCGGCAAGATGCTCTCGGAGCTGCCTTTCCCCAAGAAGCTTTCCCGCGTGCCCGAATACGCGGCCAGCCACCATGAGAAGCTCGACGGTTCGGGGTATCCCCACGGCCTGGACGAGAGCAACCTGCCCCTGCAGGCCCGGATCATGGCCGTGGCCGACATCTTCGAGGCCCTGACCGCCAAGGATCGGCCCTACAAAAAGCCCATGCCCCTGTCCATGGCCGTGAAGATCCTGGGATTCATGAAAAAGGACCGTCACATCGACCCGGACGTGCACGACCTGTTCCTGTCCTCGGGGATGTTCAGGGAATACGCCGAGCAGGAACTCAGCAAGGAGCAGTTCGACGAGGTGCTCGTGCCTCCGGACGTCAAGGGCCGCCGCGTGCTCCTGGTCGGGGATGCGGACCTTGCCGCCGCCCGTGAGCTCCTGGAGGGCTGGGGCGCGCTTGTGGAGGACGCGGCCGACCTGGAACGGGCCGGGGACGTGCTGGTGGACGCCTACCGCGCGTGCAGGCCCTTCCGCATCGCGTTCGTCTCGGCCGGTGGCGGGAAGACCCCCTGGGATCTGGCCCGACGCCTGGGCAAGGAGGAGGGATTCCCCCTGCACAGCCTTGTGCCTCTGCTGGAAGCCCCCTCGGGGGCGGAAAAGGCCGCCGCCAAGACCCAGGGCCTGTCCGCCGTTCTGCCTTTGCCCCTGGAGGAAGAGGGCCTGCGCGGCGCCATCGCGGACATCGTGGGCGGCCACAAGTACAGCGAGGGCGTGAACCCCGCCCTGTGCCTGGTGGGCAAGGCCCGCCAGCGCGGCCGCGTGGACGGCGTGCCCGCCATCCTGGTGGTGGACGACTCGTCCAACACGCGCATGCTCGTGAGCTACTACCTCGGGGGCGGGGACTATCGCCTGGCCTTCGCGGAGAACGGGCGCAAGGGCGTGGAACTGTACACCAAGGACTACTTCGACATGGTCATCATGGGCACCCACATGCCCGTGATGGACGGTTTCGCCACTGCCCGCGCCATCAGGCAGTGGGAGGCCGAAACCCATACCCCGGCCGTGCCCCTCCTGGCGCTCACGGCCCATTACCTGCCCGACGACTGCAAGTGCAGCCTGGAGGCTGGCTTCACGGACTGCCTGGAGCGTCCGTTCACCAAACCCCAACTTCTGACCCTGGTGGAACGCCACATCGCCCAGCCGTAAGGCGAGACGCGGGCGGATTCCCGGCGGCTCCGTTTCGGAACCGCGTCTTGTCCCGTGCGCGCCGGCGGCTGCCGCGCGCTACACGTCGATGACGGACATGGCCGGGGCCGCGGTCTCGTCCTTGGGCTTCACGGGGCCCGGCCAGGGTTCTCCCGTGACTTCCGAAAAGAATTTGAGGGCTTCGGGGAAGTCCCCGTTGGTGCGCAGGGCCTTTTTCAGGGCGCTTTCGGCCTTCTTGCGGTCGCCCATGAAGAAATAGGCCTTGGACAGGTTGAAGTGGATGTTCTCGTCCTTGGGCGTGAGCTCCAGGGCCCGGTTGTAGGCCTGCACGGCCCCGGGGTAGTCGCCCTGGCGTCGCAGCTGCACCCCCCAGGTGTTGTAGGGGTTGGGGGCCTGGTTGTCGTGCTTGAGGACCTCGATGAACAGGGTCTTGGCCTGATCCATGCGGTCGAACTGGGCGTGGACCTCGGCGGCTTTCTGCAGGTAGTTGGCGTATTTCTGGATGTTGCCCTTGCCCTTGTAGGCCTTGGCCAGCCCCTGGTAGGCCTCGGCGTAGAGGTCGTTGATCTTGAGCGCCTTGTTGAAGGCGATGATGGCCTTGCCGTATTTTTGGCGCAGCAGGTAGTCGCAGCCCATGTCGTAGTATTTGCGGGCTTCGTCCTGGACGGTGAGGATTTCCTCGAATTCCTCGATGGCATCGTCGAAATCTCCCTGCTCGACCATGTCCTGGGCCTGGCGCAGCTGCTCCTCCTCGATTTCCGAGAAGCGTTCCAGCTGCTTGGCCATGACCAGGTGCCGCTTGAGAGTTTCCTCCGAATAGGGGCGCAGGACGTAGCCCGTGCAACCGGCGTCCACGGCGTCCAGCACGGAGTCCTTCTTGTTGGCCACCGTGACCATGATGATGGGGGTTTTGCGGTGCAGGGGCGTCTGGCGCAGGGCGCGCAGCAGTTCGAACCCGTCCATGTCCAGCAGCTCCGTGTCCAGCAGGATGCAGTCGACGGATGCTTTTTCCAAATATTCCAGGGCGTCATGCCCGGTGGAGTAGGCCTTGATATTGCCTGCGCGGATGCGGGACAGGTTGAACTTGTCCCTGCGCAGATGGTCCTCGACCCCGGAGATCAGACAAATTGTGTTGTACAGCGCGGTATCCTGCATTCGGTCCAAGGGGTAAACAGTTTCATGCCAACACATTTTACGCATTGGGGGGATTTAAGCAAGTCGGAATAGTCCTCGGTTTCCTGGCCGCGCGCCGGGCCGTCGATTCGCTGACGGGTCTGTCCGGCCCCGGGGCGCACGGCCTGGGCTCTTCACCCCCGCTGGCAGGCTTCGGCGAGGGGCGCCACGGCGTGGCTTGCGTTTTGCAAGCAATACGTTTCGGGACGGCCTGTTGCCATCCCCGCACACCCGGGGTATGGGAGTGTGACAGGGTAACGGCGGCCTGGGACGCGGGAAAACGCGCGTTTCGGTTTCCTGGCCGGTCCGGGGAGCGGGCTCCCCGGGGCGGCAGATACTGCCGTGGTATTCCAATTGCGCAGGAAGGCGATTCATGAGCAAGATTCTCGATCAGGACGAAGTTGATGCGTTGCTTCGTGGCTTGTCCGGAGGCGAGATAGAAGCGGAGGCGGACGTCCCGGAGGACGACTCCGGGGTAGTGACCTTCGACCTGGCCAACCAGGACCGCATCATCCGCGGCCGCATGCCGGTGTTGGAGATCGTCAACGACCGGTTCGCTCGGCTGTGCACCAACGCCCTGGCCAACGCCATGCGCAAGCGCGTGGATTTGAACCCCATCTCCATCGACATGTCCAAGTTCGGGGATTTCATGCGCTCCCTGCCCGTGCCCACGTCCATCAATATCTTCAAGATGGACCCGCTGCGGGGCAACGCCCTGTTGGTGGTGGACTCGCGCCTGGTTTTCGCCCTGGTGGAGAACTTCTTCGGCGGCGCGGGCAGCCAGCCCAAGGTCGAGGGCCGGGATTTCACGCCCATCGAGCAGGCCATCGTGGACCGGGTGGTGAAGATCGCCCTGTCCAACATGGAGGACGCCTGGCGGCCTGTGCACGAGGTGCACATCGAACTCACCCGTTCGGAGATCAACCCGCAGTTCGCGGCCATCGTGCCGCCCTCGGACGTGGTCATCGTGGTGACCTTCGAGGTGGAGCTGGAGAACGCCATCGGCTCGCTCATCTGCTGCCTGCCCTACGCGACCCTGGAGCCCATCCGCTCCAAGCTGCACGCCTCCTTCCAGTCCGAGCGCCTGGAAGTCGACCACGCCTGGATCGCGCGCTTCAAGGAGCGCCTCCTGGAGACCCCGGTGGAGGTGGTCATCGAGCTGGGCCAGACCAAGATCACCGGCCGCCAGCTCCTGAACCTGGACCTCGGCGATATTCTGCTTCTGGACACGGACACCGAGGAGCTTCTGGAGGCCGAGGTGGAAGGCGTGCGGAAGTTCTACGGCCTGCCGGGCACGGTGAAGGGCAGCAAGGCGTTCCAGGTGGTGCGCGAGGAAGAGCCGAGGTATACGTAGGTTGGTTGTTTGATTTGGGAGTCGGACCGGCAGCGCTTTGAGGGGGCTGCCGGTTTTTTGTTTTTGGGGCTGTCCTAGCTAAGAGTTCAGCTTACAGTTAGGATGGCTCCATGTACGAGAGGAAGAGTCGGCTCAGCATTCA
>NZ_JBTVWW010000113.1:0-266 GCF_054819825.1 Desulfocurvus sp. DL1XJH-121 | reverse complement strand
AGCGCGGGTACCTCCTCACGGGGGACCCCGAGTTCCTCCCCGCCATGAGGAACGCCTGGCCAAGATCGACGGTCACCTGGAGGACGCCCGCGCGGCGTCCACGGACGCCCAGACCCCGTTCCTCGACGAGCTCGAGGCCGGGCTGGACGCGTGGTCGGCCAGCATGGACGCGCAGTTCGCGCTGTTCGCCCAGGACCCCCAGGCCGGCATCGACATGGCCTTCGACGCGACTCGCGAGCTGCGCAAGACCTACGAGGAGGCGCTCG
>NZ_JBTVWW010000112.1:0-266 GCF_054819825.1 Desulfocurvus sp. DL1XJH-121 | reverse complement strand
AACCAGACGCATTTCTCGGCCGGCCAAACGCTCACGGCCGCTGCTCTCAACGGCAATTTCGACGAGTTGTACGCGGCGGTGGCCAAGCCGAGTGTGACCAAAAATGGAAAGTCCATCTCGATCGGCGGAGCCTACTGCGGCGCATCCGCGGGCCCTTACGATGGCGCGACGGTCGGTGGCTACCCGGCGGCGAAGACGAAGTGCGAGACGGCATGCGGCGCCGCGACGGCCCACATCTGCGACGCCGCAGAAATCGTTCGCAGTCA
>NZ_JBTVWW010000111.1:0-266 GCF_054819825.1 Desulfocurvus sp. DL1XJH-121 | reverse complement strand
CTACGGCGCGATACTGCGCTATAAGCAGACGGAAAAAACCTTCAGCGAAGGATTTCGCCTGACCACCAATAACCGCATGGAAATGATGGCGGCGATCGTGGCGCTGGAAGCGCTGACGGTGCCTTGCGCCGTGACGCTCAGCACCGACAGCCAGTACGTGCGCCAGGGCATTACCAGCTGGATCCATAACTGGAAGAAACGCGGTTGGAAAACCGCCGACAAAAAACCGGTCAAGAATGTCGATCTGTGGCAGCGGCTGGATCAAG
>NZ_JBTVWW010000110.1:0-266 GCF_054819825.1 Desulfocurvus sp. DL1XJH-121 | reverse complement strand
AAATCTTCGCCAACCCGGACGTGCCGGCGCTGGACGACTACTACGAGCCGTTCGATTACGACTACCAGCATCTGCACACCGCCAAACAGGGCAAACACCAGCCGGTGGCGCGCCCGCGCTCGGTGATCACCGGCCAGCGCATGAACAAGATCGAAAGCGGCCCGAACTGGGAAGAGATCCTCGGCGGGGAATTTGAAAAGCGCTCGCAGGACAAGAACTTCGATAACCTGCAGAAGGCGATGTACGGCCAGTTCGAAAACACCTTC
>NZ_JBTVWW010000109.1:0-267 GCF_054819825.1 Desulfocurvus sp. DL1XJH-121 | reverse complement strand
CCAGAGATAACCATTACTTTATCGCCTTTTTTCACATGCATCCTGATCGCACCTCCTTGAGTAAGGCATTTATTTCATTAGATAACTTCTGGAGCCAGAGAAACAATTTTCATGAAGTTGTTTTCACGTAATTCACGGGCAACCGGTCCGAAGATACGAGTTCCACGCGGGCTCTTGTCGTCACGGATGATAACACATGCATTCTCATCGAAGCTGATGTATGATCCGTCAGATCTGCGTGCTCCGCTTTTTGTGCGAACGATAACA
>NZ_JBTVWW010000108.1:0-267 GCF_054819825.1 Desulfocurvus sp. DL1XJH-121 | reverse complement strand
CACTTATCATCGAACAATATCTTCGCGGCCAACTCTCGCCCGCATCTATGAGAAAGGCCGCGGTAATGCAAAATCGGCACATCAAGTATGGAGACTTTGAACGGTAGAAAATACGGCAATCCGGCAGCACGCGCCGATTGGGTCGTTATTCTTATTTTCCTGTTGCTACTAATTGCTGGTTGGCTCTCCATTTGTGGTGCGAGCCACAACTTAGGCGACACAGATTTCTTTTCGTGGGGCACGCGAAGCGGTAAGCAATTAGCGTGG
>NZ_JBTVWW010000107.1:0-267 GCF_054819825.1 Desulfocurvus sp. DL1XJH-121 | reverse complement strand
AGATCTGGATCAGGTGGCTCAGGCCGAGGTTGGAGACCACCATCGAGAACAGGCCCAGAATAAACACCAGCGTCTTATAGGAGAACGGCAGGTATTGCGCGAAGAACTCGGCGCAGGCGCAGGTCAGGCCTACCGCGGTCACCATGCAGGCGATGAAGATCAGCGCCGCCAGGAAGAAGCTGCCCAGACCGCCGAAGGTGTTCTGAACGTAAGCGTGCAGGATCACCGCGCCGTTGGTGGCGTCAGGCACCAGCGCGCCGCTGCCGG
>NZ_JBTVWW010000106.1:0-267 GCF_054819825.1 Desulfocurvus sp. DL1XJH-121 | reverse complement strand
GTTGCGTATACTGCTGGATTACAGCGAAAAGCAAATGAGCACACTTTTAATGCTGCTGAGGCGCAATTACAATTAGCCCAAAAAAACCATCAAGAGCAATTAAAAGAGACCCAAAATTCAATATTTTTAAGCGTTTTTACTACGCTATTGAGTCAAAAAAATATAACGAAGGAGAATCTTCAATTTAAAGGTGAAACAGGGGTTAATAATCATGAACATTTTTTTAGATGTATGTCAACTGCATTTGAACAAAAGCTAAAAAATGAA
>NZ_JBTVWW010000105.1:0-268 GCF_054819825.1 Desulfocurvus sp. DL1XJH-121 | reverse complement strand
CACTCATCATCTCAATGCGACAGACAAGATAGATTTAGAACTTGTCCCCAATAATTTTAACTGTCTCATCGAGCACCGCGATTTTGAGATAGACCTTTTAGGAAATATCACATTAAAAGATTAAATAGTGATCAAGAAAACGCTCTACTTTGGAAATCCTGCTTATCTCAACCTCCGCGACAGACAGCTTGTTCTCCGTCTGCCCGAGGTTGAGCAGGCTTCCAATCTCTCTGCCACCTTCAAGCAAAAAGCGGAAAGGACCATCCCG
>NZ_JBTVWW010000010.1:0-143240 GCF_054819825.1 Desulfocurvus sp. DL1XJH-121 | reverse complement strand
CGAGCGAAAGCTCGTCGTCCCGGCGACCACGCTCTGGAGCGGGCTTTTCGCCCAAGGGGCCACGGTCTGCCGGGACGACCGGGGAGAAGGAAAGCCTCCTTCCCCCCGGCCACCTCTGCCATTTCACCGTTATCGTTTGGTCAGGGACAACATACAAGGGGCCTGGGGGGCTCGCCCACCGGCCCCCTTGGCAGCTGGTTCTAAAGCGCAAGCTTCAGAACCAGCTGTTCCCCAAATCATTACTTATGATCTTGCAATTCCGGTCGCGCCCCGGACCGGCAGAGACTCCGCGCGACCGTCAAGCGCAAGTCGCAGAAAGGCATGGCCTACGCGGCCGCAGCGGACAGCGCACTGCCTCGCTCTAATCCGCCCCCAAAATCACCGCAAACGCATTGAACATAACCCACGCCTTGTCGCCTTCGGCCAGATCCAGCGTCTCGCGGCTGCCCTCGGTGATCACGGCGCAGACCTCCAGGCCGTCGTCCAGGCGCACGATGACCTCGGTGGTCAGCCTGCCCCGGATCAGACGCGAGACCGTGCCGCAGAGGCGGTTTACGGCGCTGTTTCTGTCCGTGTCCGTGGCGCTGACGATGATCCAGGGGGCTTTTATCTCCGCCGTGGCGAAGCGGCCCTCGCGGAAATCCAGCCGGGACACGCTTTCGTTGGTGATGATGGCCGTGATCTCGTGGCCGCCCACGGAGGTCAGGCGCACTTCGCTCTGGATGTCCCCGGGGTTGATGCGCGTGATGCGGCCGTAGAAGCTGTTGCGCGCGCTGGTGCGGCGGCTCTCCCGGTCCACGACCCCGCGCAGGGTGCGGTCCATGTCCTTGTCGCTGAAGTCCAGGTAGTCCCCGGCCAGGCTGGGGGTGGACTGGCCCAAGGTACGCTGCACCACGGGCAAGGGCACGTTCTGGCGCAATAGCTCGATGCCCCGGGAGCGGCGGATCACCGTGGGGTTGGCCAAGTCCCTGGCCAGGCCGCATTCCTCGGCCCGTTCGTAGAGCTTGCGGCGCAGGTGCCCGGGCTCCACGGCCAGGGTCCCGTCCGCAGCCAGGGGGGACGGCGTCTCCTCCCGGGCGCGGCGCAGTTCGTCCGCCAGGGACGCGGGCAGGGGCACGCTGCGCCGGGCCGCGTCCTCGCCCAGGGCGACCATGCGTTCGGCCGGGCGGAAATCCTTCGCGAGGTCCAGGGCGCAGGCTTCGCCCAGCCGCGCCCCCGTGTGTCGCAGGACCAGGAACAGCAGCAGTATCCTGCGCCGCGAGGCCCGCACATCGCTGCGCGGGGTCGCGTCGGCCCAGTCGCGCAGGGCGCGCTCCAAGGTGGTCAGCTGGCCGGTGTCCAGGTGCTTCACGTCGCCCGGCACCGTGAAGATGTGCGCCGCGTTGCCCTGGTTCCTGCGCTCCCAAGCCCGGGCCAGTTTTTCCAGCATATCGTCCATGTTTTTTCCTTCGGGAATCCGGTTCTTTCCTCCATCCATACGGTTTTACGGGCTATCTGCCAAGCCGGAACCCCGCGGATATCTGCGCGCGGGGGCTTGCCATTACTGACACGATTATTATAATAATCGTGTCAGTAACAAAGGAGGAGCCATGCTGTTCCCAGTAGCTGGTATCGAAGTCTCTCCGTGGCTGCCGCCCCTGGTGGCCTTCGCCGTGTCCTTCGTGACCTCCATGGGCGGCGTGTCCGGCGCGTTCCTGCTGCTGCCCTTCCAGATGTCCTTTCTGGGCTACACCTCCCCGTCCGTGAGCGCCACGAACCAGGTCTTCAACGTGGTGGCCATCCCCAGCGGGGTCATGCGCTACATGCGCGAAGGCCGCATGGTCTGGCCCCTGACCTGGGCCGTGGTCCTGGGCACCCTGCCGGGCGTGTTCATCGGCGCGCTGGTGCGCGTGGCCTGGCTGCCCGACCCGGGGATGTTCCGGCTGTTCGCGGCCGTGGTCCTGGGCTGGATCGGGGTCAAGATGGTGCGCGACCTCTCGTGCAGGCGGCAGGCGTCCGCCGCTTCCAACGGGGGCGCGGGCAGGGTGCGGGACGCGGCCCTGTCCTGGGCCCGCATCGGCTACGAATACCAGGGCGTGCGCCATGAGTGCTCCACATTTGGCATCGTGGGCCTGTGCTTCGTGGTCGGCGTGGTGGGCGGGGCCTACGGCATCGGCGGCGGGTCCATCGTGGCCCCGTTCTTCGTCACCGTGTTCGGACTGCCCGTGTACACCGTGGCCGGGGCCGCGCTCATGGGCACCTTCGTGACCTCCGTGGCCGGGGTGGGCTTTTATCAGGCCCTGGCTCCTTTCTACCCCAATCTCAGCGTGGCGCCGGACTGGCTCTTGGGCCTGCTCTTCGGCCTGGGCGGCATGGCGGGCATGTACCTGGGCGCGCGCTGCCAGCGCCATGTCCCGGCCCGGGCCATCAAGTGGATGCTGGCGGCCGTGATCCTGGGCACGGCCGTGCGCTACGCCTTCTCGGCCCTGTCCTAGGCCGGCGGGACTTTGCCGCCCCCAAGCCGGCCCACGGAATCGCCTCCACAGGGGGCGGTTCCCGTTTTCAGAACCAGGAGTTTCCCCTGTCGCGCCCGGAGTCCTGCTCCGGGCCTTTTTGTGCGTGGCCGATGCGGCGCGCGGCTCGTGCCCTGCGATGGTGCAGGGGCACGTTCAATAGGCCCCGATGTTGCCGGATATAACCTGTCTTGCACAAAAAATCAGATTAGTATTTCCGATCGAAAAGGAGATGATTGCGCCTTGCGGCTGTTTTCCGGCGTGGTTCATGTCCGGCCAACCGAAAAAAAATATATGGTTATACAGATAGATGATTGCCTAATTGCCGCGACGGCAGTCTGCGGTGGGAAAGGGGGGACAGGAAGAGGGGGGGGGGCCGCGCAAATATGATCGAGCCATTATTGCACGGAAGGTCGAAATTGGTGTTTTTGCGGAAAAATCGTTGCTTAAATAGAGTTAATACGCCGAAGTAAAAGTATTTTTTTTGGCAAGAAATGATCAGCGCGCGTGGTGGCATTCCCCTTGCTTTGTCACCTGCGTGACCACTCGATACGGCCTTTTGGGTAACGTACCGGAATTCAAGGCACTTTGGAAGGATAAATGATCAATCTTCCTGTTTTTATTCAGTATTTTGCTGCAGTCGCCGTCAAGGCCATGGGTTCCGTGGAGGCGGTGAAGTCGACCGTGTGGGTGGCCGACACGAGAGGCATCAAGTCGTTTTTCGTTGGGTATTTGATGGAGTTGTACAACACGAACAGGCTGCTCCTGGCCCTTTGGGTCGTGGTTCTCGTGGGGCTGTGCGCGCTGGCGCTGGGTTCCCTGCTCAGGCTCACCACCCGGGGCAGGGGCGAGGAGCGTTCCCTGTTCAAACTGAAGCCGCCGTCCCCGGACGATGAGGACGAGGACAAGGCTGGGACTGAACCGTGACGAACAAGATACGTTCCCGGATTATCGTTTACTTCGCCTTCATTCCCCTCGTTCCGTTCGCGCTGACCCTGTGTGTGGGGCTCTACTACTTCATCTACACCCTGGAAACCAATTCCATGAAGGACATGCGCCGCATCGCCGTGGACCACAAGCGCATGATCGAATCCTTCCTGGTTGAGCGCCGTTCGGACCTTCAATACGCGCTACGCACCATTCCCATCGATGATCTCATAAGGCCCGGGGGTATGCCCCGGGCCTTGTCGGATTTGCAGGAAAAATCCGCATCCTACGTGGATCTCGGGCTCTTCGACGCCCATGGCCTGCATGTGGCCTACGAGGGGGAATACGAACTGCAGGGCAGGCGCTACGACCAAGAGCCCTGGTTCGAGGCGGTCATGGAGCGCGGGGAGTACGTCAGCGACGTGTTCCTGGGGCACCGGGGGGTGCCGCATTTCACCATTTCCGTTGCCGAGGCCGGCCAGGGCCCGAGGCACGTGCTGCGAGCCACCCTGGACAGCAACCGTTTCGGCGAGTTGGTGCGCAACGTTCGCATCGGCAAGACCGGAGAGTCCTACATCATCAACAGCCAGGGCCTGTTCCAGACCCGCAGGCGCTCCGGCGGCGAACTCATGGAAAAGGACGCCGACACCGCCGTGTACGAGGGCGGGGGCGGGGGCGAAGGCGACAAGGCCCGCTCCTTCGTGGCCAAGGGCGCGGACGGCGAGGATTATCTCTTCGCCACCACCAGCCTGAACAACGGGGCCTGGACCCTGGTGGTGCGCCAGGAAAAGAACGAGGCCTTCGCCTCCCTGTACATGTCGGCCTACATCATCGTGCTCATCTCCGTGGTGGGCGGGGCGGCGGTGCTGGTCCTGGCGGTGCTGCTCTCCGGGCGCATCGACCACACCCTGCAGAGCGCGCACAGCGACAAGGAGCGCCTGGGCCAGCAGCTGGTGCGCGCCACGCGCCTGGCCGAGATCGGCCAGATGGCCACGGGCATCGCCCACGAGATCAACAACCCGCTTCAGGTCATGAAGAGCGACCTGGCGCTCATAGATTTCAACGTCGCGGCCATGAACGAGGCCGGGACCCTCAAGCCCTGCACGGAGTCCGACGAGCTTAAGGAGAGCATCGCCCAGATCAAGAAGCAGATCGAGCGCTGCGCCAAGATCACCCGGGCCATCCTGGATTTTGGGCGCTTCAAGGAGCCCGCCAAGAGCGACGTGGACTTGCGTGATTTCATCACCGACGTGGTCTCCATGGTGCGCCGCAAGGCCGAGGTCAACGGCATCAAGGTGGAGGAGGTCGTGGCCGGGGATTCGCCCTTCATCCGCGTGGACGCCTCGCAGCTCCAGCAGGTGCTTCTCAATCTTCTGAACAACGCAGTGGACGCCATCGTGGAGCGCCACGGCAGCAGCGGCGGCGAGCTCTCGGTGCTCGTGGAGCGCAACGTGGGCCACGGGGTGCGCCTGGTGGTGCGGGACAACGGCCCGGGCATGGACAAGGACCGCATGCACATGATCTTCACGCCGTTCTTCACCACCAAGCCGGTGGGCAAGGGCACGGGCCTGGGGCTGTTCGTCTGCCAAGGCATCGTGGAGGGCATGGGCGGCACCCTGGAGGTGGAAAGCGCCAAGGGCGAGGGCACGGCCTTCATCGTGACCCTGCCCCCGGCAAAGGTCGTGGAAAAGGCCTCTGCGTGATGCCGTGGGTAAGGAGCAATTGTGAAAAAAATGTCCTACGGCGATGTGCTCAATGAAGTGGCTAATGCCCCGTCTGGGAAAGATTCAGGCCTTTCCCGCAAGGCGCAAGTCCGGGTTGCGTGATTGGCGTGGCATGCTTGTTGCCTTGTTCATAAAAGCACATGCGATCCGTGCAGGCGAGGCAGGTCGACGATGAAGAGAATTTTGCTGGTGGATGATGAAGAGCGGTTTCTCTCCGCCACGGCGAAGTTTTTGGGTATGAGCGGCTTCGATGTTCAAACCGCAGACAACGGAGCCGACGCCCTGTCCAAATGTAGCCGGGACGCCTTTGAAGTGGTCGTCCTGGACATCAAGATGCCGGGCGTGAACGGCCTGGAGGTCCTGAGGGAGTTGCGCAGGGACCACCCGGAAATACGCGTCCTGGTCCTTTCCGGCGACGCGGATCGCGAAACCATATACGAGTGCATGCGTTTGGGAGCGGGAGAATTCATATCCAAGCCCATCGACCTCGATGAGCTGATGCAGAAACTGAGAGCCTGAACCCAAGCCCCGCCAGGCGGGGTAGAATGGAAAGGAGGATGTGAATGACCAAAAGAATACGTGTCCTTATGGTCGACGACGAAGAGCGGTTCCGTACCATAACCGCGAAAATCCTGGGCCAGAAAGGCTATGACACCATCATGGCCGCCAGCGGCGAGGAATGCCTGGGCAAGCTGTCCGAGGACCCCGACGTGGTCATCCTGGACGTGCGCATGGGCGGCATGGACGGCCATGAGACCCTCAAACTGGTCAAGGAGCAGAAACCGGACCTGCCGGTGATCATGCTCACGGGCCACGGCGGCGCCGAGAGCGCCAAGGACGCCATCCAGAGTGGCGTCTTCGACTACCTGGCCAAGCCCTGCGACATCGAGCTCTTGGCCGCCAAGATCGACGACGCCTACGCGGCCACACACATGGACGCCCGCTCCGAAAAGGGCGCCGGCGAGGTTATGATCCCCCTGGAGTCTTATACCCAGGTCAGCGAGAACGAAACCTTCGCCGACTGCATCCGCAAGCTCAAGGTGTCCTTCGAGAAGATGGTCTCCTCGGGCCGCCTCATGGAGACGGGCCACCGCTCCGTGCTGGTGACGGACGCCGACGGCCGGGTCGTGGGTCTTCTGGCCATCAAGGACGTGCTGCAGGCTCTGCGGCCCGCCTACCTGACCCATCCCAAGCCGTCCACGGCCGACTCCCTGCAGTGGTCCCCCCTGTTCTGGAGCGGGATGTTCACGTCCCAGGTCAAGGCCCTGGCGGACAGGAAGGTCTCGGCGATCATGTCCGAGCGGCCGCCTTCGGTGGACTTCGCTGACAACCTCATGTCCGTGGTGCAGGCCATGTTCGAGTTCGACGCCAGACGGGTCATCGTCATGAAGGACGGCAAGGCCGTGGGCGTGGTGCGCGAACAGGAGCTGTTCTACGAATTTTCCCGGATCATCGGGCGGTGACCCGCCGCTTCCGGTCTCGGAATCGACATATACCCAAGATGAGGTGAAATATGGCCGAAACGAAGAAGAAAGCGACGGGTTACGACAAGTATGTGGACTGGAAGCTGTTCATAATTCCGGTCGTGCTCCTGGTCGCCGTCATGCTTATGCCCACGCCCTACACCATGAAGGACGTGGGAACCGAGTTCAAGGTTGGCCCCAAAAAGGTCATCGGGCACATCTGCCAAGAGCTGTTCCAGGTCAAGTCGTCCGACGCCACCCAGTGGCAGCTGGCCGCCGCCCAGATCATGGAGCAGAACATGCGCATGGGCGCGCTGTCCAAGAAGCGCTTCCTCAAGCGTGACGAAAAGTGGTGCAAGAAATACAAGATCCCCGTGGACGGCGCCAACTTCAAGCGTGCCTACGAGTACGTGAAGGAGAACGTGTCCGACGAGGTGTACCTGGCCCTGATGCAATCCAGCTACAAGCTGCGCACCCAGGACCTGAAGTACGAGGAGCTCACGGGCAAGGACAAGAAGAACGCGGACAAGGGAGCCTGGCACATCAAGGTCGCAGTGGCCATGATGTGCTTCGTCGTGCTCTGCTTCCTCACTGAGTGCATCCCCCTGCCGGGCGTGGCCTTCTGCATCGGTCTGATCCTGGTCTTCACCGGGGTCGTGACCCGCAAGACCGTGGCCGGGCTCTACTGGGACGACGCCTGTTGGTTTATCATGGGCTCGCTGATGTTCGCGGCGGCCTTCGTCAAGACCGGCGTGGACAAGCGCTGCTGCCTGATGATGTTCAAGAAGCTCGCCGTGCCCAACGTGCGTTGGATCACGCTGATCTTCTTCCTGATCATCACCCCGCTGGCCGCGTTCATCTCCGACCACGCCCTGGCCGCCATGTTCCTGCCCATCGGCATGCTGCTCTACCAGAACAGCCTCACCGAGGAGGTCCCCGAGGACAAGGAACTGGCCAAGATGCTGATGATCGCCATCGCCATGGCCTGTAACATCGGCGGCCCCGGCGCCCCCTCGGGCGGCGCGCGCAACGTTATCATGATGACCTACCTGAACGACATGTTCGGGTTCGACATCGGCTACTTCCAGTGGTGCACCTACTGCATGCCCTTCATCTTCGTGATGATCCCCATCACCTGGTTCGCCATCCAGATGCGCTTCAAGCCCCGGATCACGGACCTGAAGCCGGCCATGACCTATCTGGAGCAAGAGATCGGCAAGATGGGCAAGTGGAACAGCAAGCAGATCTGGGCCCTGGTCATCTTCCTGGTCATGGTCTACGGCTGGTTCACCGAGAAGATCTTCTACAACATGGGCATCTACCCCGTGCGTCTGGGCATCGGCGTCATCGCCGTGGCCGGCGCGGTGGCCTACATCCTGGCCGGCGTCGTGAACTGGCGCGACTACCAGGAGCGTGTGGACTGGGGCGTGGTCTGGCTGTACGCCGGCGCCATCATCTTCGGCCGCACTCTGGATTCCACGGGCGCCGCCTACTGGATGGCCCGTTCGGTCATCGACTTCATGGCTCCCTTCGGCATGGACCAGGGCCTGCCGCTGATGCTGACCTCCAACGGCCTGACCGCCATCCTGACCAACCTGATGGCGGACGGTCCGGCGGCCGCGGCGGTGGGACCGATCACCCTGAACATGGCCGGTCTGGTGCACCCCGGCACCACGTACCTGCCGTTCATGGCCATGAGCACGGCCATCGCGTCGTCCTTCGCCTACTGCCTGATCATCGGCACCCCGCCCAACGCCATCGTCTACGCCTCCGGCTACCTGGAGCCCAAGGACTACCTGCGCGTGGGCATCCCGCTGTGGTTCATCGCCAACATCGTGTTGATCGGCCTCACGGCGGTGTACTGGGGCATGAGGGGGTTCGGCGACTTGCCGGCATTCTGACCCCGCTGACCTGAACCCTTCCGGCGCGGCGGCGTACGCCGCCGCGCCGGAGGATACTTCCCAAGGAGACGGACATGGCCAATTTTTTCGCCATTCCCGAAGAGGAGCGCGGCAAGAAGATGATCCACCACAAGGGCGGGGTCACGTATTTCACCAAGCGCGCGGAGCGGCTGGTCTTCTTTTTCCTGACCCTGGGCATGCTGGCCTGGGGGCTGGTGGACAAGTTCTTCGAATAGGGTGCTGGCCCCGCGGCGGATGCCGCGGGCGACGGAGGCCGACATGGCGCAGGCGCTGGAACACACGGACAAGGCCCAGGAAGAGGGCGGGGCGCGGACCCGCTTCAGCGTGGGGCTGTATTTCAAGACCCTGCAGGAGGTGGTCGTCTCTCCGGGCAGGTTCTTCGGCTCAATGCCCGAGGACCCGGGCGTGGAGCAGAACGCCTTCAGGTTCCTGGTCATCTCCGGGATGTTCTATGCCACCATCTACCTGACCTATTTTTTCGAGCGGTCCTTCCAGATGGCTGCCATCCTGGTGATCAACGCCATCGGCATGCCGTTTCTGCTGGCCGGGTTGGGCTTCGTGGTCTTGGCCATGACCTCGTCCCGGGGGCTGCCCTTCAGGAAGATATTCGCCGTCTACGCCTACGCCACGGGCACGGTGATGATCGTGGCCTGGATACCGGCCCTGAACACCATCACGGAAATATGGAAGTTCGGGCTGGTGGCCTACGGCCTGGTCAAGGGCTGCGGCCTGTCCTGGCCGCGTTCGGTGGTCGTGGTGCTGCTCAGCGTGGCGCTGCTTCTGCTGCTGCTCTGGTCCGCGATTCCCGTGCTGGGCGGCCTCGCCTCATAGGGATCAGCCCCGCCCGCGTCCCTCCGGGGGAGGGCGGCGGGCCGGGAGCGACGATGTTTCGGGCTGCCCAAGGGCGGCTCCGTTGGTCCAACGCGCAATTTGGGAACGGGTGGTTCTGCGTGATGGTGCTTCTGGCTTGCGCGGTGTCTTGTTTTTCGGATTACTCGCCCAGAGCCTTTCTTTATAACACCTTACAATAAATAGATAAGCTATTTTTCACAAGCTTTGCGTGTGGCGCGATTTGCGTCCTAAAAGCCAGACGCGGGCGCGGGCGCGCCGGTTCAGCCGGGCTGGGACGCGCTTCAGGGCCGAGTTTTGGTTGTTTGGGAAAAAATAGTGGATACGAAAAAATATCACTAATAATACATGAAATGAGCGCAATGAAGAAGGATACTGACAGAATCGCGAGAAAACTTGACCCCGCAGGCAAGTGGTGGCACAAACCCTGCTTGTCTTGTTTGTATGCACAAACAGTTTCCGTCAAGGAGTGACCATTGCAGAAAAGATATGTCCCCATCGCCGTGACCGTCGCTGTTCTGCTCGCGGTGGCCCTCTTCGGGTACGCCGCGCCTCCCGCGTTGCCGGATGTGCCCCCCAGGGTGATCTTCGACAATAGCGGCGGACGGGTTTTCTTCAATCATGCCGGCCATGCGGAAGATTATGGCTACGCATGTGAAGATTGTCACCACGATGGCGTGGAAAACGCCCGGCCGCAGCCCTGCGGACACTGTCACCCCAAGGAATTCGGCAAGTCCTTTGCCCGGTCCCACCAGAACTGGTTCCCCAGCAAGGAATACTGCGGCCGCTGCCACGATTCCGAGCCCAAGCCCGGAATGGCCGAGGGCGAGCGCCCGGACAAGGACATGATTCCCTTGCAGGCCGACGCCCTGCACGCCCAGTGCATGGGCTGCCACGAGTCCGTGGACGCGGGCCCGTTCGGGGACGATAGCTGCAACACCTGCCACGCCAAGTAGGACGCCCATGACACGCATCGACTTCAATCTGACGAGGGACCCAGCCGGTCCCATCCGGGAGTTGCCCGTTCCTAAGGAATTGACCATCCCGGTGCGCGGGATGACCCTCAAGACGGCCCGCGGCAAGACCCTGGCGCGCGGCGACAAGGTCGCCCAGCCGCCCGACGCACTGACCGGCGACATGCACGCCTCCCTGGCGGGCAAGGTCTCCAAGATCAGCTTCGCGTACGTGACCATCGCGCCCGAGGGCGAGGCGGCCGTGGAGCCCGTGGACCTCACGGCCTGCGAGGACGACAAGGCCCTGCGCCGCGAACTGCGCCAGCTGGGCGTGGACATGACGGGCTTCGAGGTCGCCGAGATTCTGATCATCAACGGCCTGAACCTGGAGCCCGAGGTCACCGTGTCCGAGGCGCTCCTGGCCAACGAGCGCGGCGTGCTGGAGCAGGGCCTGGCCTGGGCCCGCAAGCTCGTCGCCCCGGCCCGCTGCGTGCTGGTCTCCACCGGCGGCGTGCAGGGCGGGGCCCTGGGCGAGTGTGAACAAGTCGTGATGAACCCCAAATATCCCAACAGCCTGAACCCGCTGGTGGTCAAGGCCGTCACGGGCCGCGAGACTCCGCCCAACGTGGCGGTCATCGACGTGCCCACCCTCTGGGACCTGGGCATGACCGCCTCCACGGGCCTGCCCCTGACCGAGACCGTGGCGACCATAAACGGCGAGGTCTACCGCCTGCCCATCGGCGCGCCTCTGGGTTGGGTGCTGGAGCAGGTGGGCCTGGCCGCCGGGGACGGCGACATGGTGCGCCTGGGCGGCCCCATGCGCGGGCTGGCGGCCTTCAGCCTGGACCAGGGCATGCCCAAGGGGCTGCGCGCTCTGGGCGTTGTGCCCGCCTCCCAGGTGGCGGCCGCGCCCGTGGAGAACGTGCCCTGCATCAACTGCGGGGAATGCGTGCTGCGCTGTCCGGCCCGGCTGATGCCCAACCTCATCACCCGCTATGTGGAATACGACCGCTTCGAGGACGCCAAGGCGCAGGGCCTCGGGCTGTGCATGGAATGCGGCCTGTGCACCTACTACTGCTCGGCGCGCCGGCCCCTGTTGCACCTGATTCGTTTCGCCAGGCAGGAACTCCGGGCGAAGCACTAGCCTGAACCGTGAAGACCAGAGGATGAGAATATGACACCACCGATTATCAAGCCGCTTGCCGAGCACGCGGGCGGGCTGGTCGTCTGTCCGGCCCCGCATCTGCGCGTGGGCCTCGGCGTGCGGGGCCTCATGCTGCACAGCCTGGCCGCGCTGGTCCCAGCCGTGGTCATGGCCGTGGTGGCCTACGGCCTGCCCGCCGCGCGGGTCATGGCCCTGACCGCGGCCTCCGCCGTGGTCTTCGAGGCCGCCTGCCAGAAGTACATGGGCCGCGACGTGGACGCGGACAACTTCAGCGCCCTGTACGCCGGGCTGCTGCTGTCCTTCCTGCTGCCCGCGTCGGCCCCCTGGTGGCTGGCCGTCCTGGGCGGCGCGCTGACCGCCGTCATCGGCCGTGCCGTGTTCGGCGGCCTCGGCTCCACGCCGCTGTGCGCGCCCCTGGTGGCCTGGGCCATGTGCCGCATTTCCTGGCCCGCGCTCATGGACGTGGACCTGTCCATGGCCAGCGTGGCCCTGAACGAGCCCCTGGCGCAACTCAAGTATTTCGGTGTCGACTCCCTGTCCCAGTTCGAGATCAGGGACCTGTTCCTGGGCAAGGCCCTGGGCGCCCTGGGCGCGTCCCAGGTGGCCGCGCTCCTGGCGGGCGGGATTTTCCTCGTGGCGCGCCGCGTGATCCGGTTCTACGTGCCCCTGGCGTTTTTGGCCGGGGTCTACGTGTCGGCCCTGTGCTTCAGCGTGGCCTATCCCGAGACTTCGGCCTCGCCCCTGTTCCACCTGCTCACGGGCAGCGTGGTCTTCGGGGCCTTCTTCCTGGCCACGGACACGGCCTCCAGCCCCGTGGGTCGGGCGCCCATGCTGATCTACGGCTTCCTGGCCGGGGTCCTGGTCATGGTCATCCGCACCTGGGGCGTCTACGTGGACGGCGTGCCCTTCGCCATCCTTCTGGCCAACCTGACCTCGCCGCTTCTGGACCGCGTGCGGCCCAAGCCCTTCGGAGGGAAAGCCTATGCGTGAGATCATCCATATGATTGTCGCCCTGACGCTGATTTGCGGAGTTTCCGGCTTCGGCCTGGCCACGCTCAAGTCGGCCACCAGGGACCGCATCGAGGGCCAGGTCCTGACCTACGTGCAGGGCCCCGCGCTGCTCGGCATGATCGGCGAGCACGACAACGACCCCATCGCCCAGCGCGTGAAGGTGGACAACGCCGGCTCCCCGCTCACCGTGTTTCCCGTCCAGAAGGGCGGCAAGCTCACGGGCGTGGCCATGGAGACCTTCGCCCCCGGCTATTCCGGGGACATCGGCGTGATGGTCGGCTTCGACCTTGAGAGCGACGAGCTCCTGGGCATCGGCATCACCACCCAGACCGAGACCCCGGGCCTGGGCACCCGCGTCACCGAGCCGGGCTTCACCGCCCAGTTCGTGGGCCACGCCCCGGCCAACCTGGATCTCGGCGGCGACATCAACGGCGTGTCCGGCGCCACCTTCTCGTCCACGGGAACCGTGAACGCGGTGAAGAAGGCCGTGGATACCTACAAGACCCTCAAGCCCGCCATCCTCGAGGCCTTGAAGGGCGAAAGGAGCGCGTCGTGAGCGTATTCAAGGAATTCACCAAGGGCCTGTGGACCGAGCTGCCCCCGTTCCGCGTGGTGCTCGGCCTGTGCCCGACCCTGGCCGTGACCTCCACCGCGGAAAACGGCCTGGGCATGGGCCTGGCCGTGATCTTCGTGCTGGTCTTGTCCAACGCCATCATCGCGGCCCTGCGCAAGGCCATCCCCACCAAGGTGCGCATCGCCTGCTTCATCGTCATCGCCGCCTCCCTGGTGGTCACGGTGGAGCTGCTCATGCAGGCCTACACGTATCCGCTGTACCAGCAGCTGGGCATCTTCGTGCCGCTCATCGTGGTCAACTGCCTGATCCTGGGACGGGCCGAGGCCTTCGCCTCCAAGAACCCGGTGTTCGCCTCCATCCTGGACGGCCTGGGCATGGGCCTGGGCTTCACCATGTCCCTGACCTTCCTGGGCGCGGTGCGCGAGATCCTGGGCAACGGCACCATCTTCGGCCACGCGTTGATGTGGGACGGCTACGAGCCCTTCGCGCTCTTGGTCAAGGCCCCCGGGGCCTTCATCTGCCTGGGGCTGATCCTGGCGGGCATGAACTCCTTCAACGTCTGGAGCGCGCGGCGCAACCAGCTGCCGCCGCCCAAGCCCATCTCCGGCTGCGGCGACTGCACTTCCTGCAACGGCTGCCCCCGCTAGGGCGGTATTTGAACGGAGAACAGCATGGACACCTTTCTGCTCATCATATCCGCCATCTTCATCAACAACATCGTGTTGGTGCAGTATCTCGGGGCCTGCCCGTTCATGGGCACCTCCAAGAGCATCGACGTGGCCCTGGGCATGGGCGGCGCGGTGATCTTCGTCCTGGTCATGGCCACGGCCATCACCTGGCCGGTGCAGATCTACGGGCTGAACCCCTACGGCCTGGAATACCTGCAGACCATCGTCTTCATCCTGATCATCGCCTCCCTGGTGCAGTTCGTGGAGATGTTCCTGCGCAAGGTCATCCCGCCCCTGTACAAGTCCCTGGGCCTGTTCCTGCCGCTCATCACCACCAACTGCGCGGTGCTGGGCGTGGCCATCATGGTCCAACGCAACGAATACGGATTCTGGACCTCGGTGATTTTCGCCGCAGCCACCGGCGTGGGCTTCACCGTGGCCCTGGTCCTGTTGTCGTCCATCCGCGAGCGGCTGGACATTTCCCCCGTCCCCCGTGCCTTTCAGGGCGTGCCCATCGCCCTGGTCATGGCCGGTGTCATGTCCCTGGCGTTCTTCGCCTTCCAGGGCATGGCCGCGTAGCGCGGCGACGCCAACCTCAACCGCAAAATCGACTGTTCGAGAGGATTGATATGAGCCTTTGGATTCTGATTGCCTTGCTGGCCGTGCCCATGGCGGCCGGATCCCTGTTGCACGCCGCGGCCTTCATGCTGGTCGTGGCCGCCGTGGTCAACATCTTCAGCGCCCTTCGCCGGGGCATCGCGCCGGGCTTCCCGGGCAAGCCCCTGCGCCGCCACGCCAAGCTGGCCCTGCCCGCCCTGGCCGTGCTGGCGGCGGACGGCGTGCTCTACATGCTGACCACCGGGGTCGTGCCCGTCTAGGTTCAGTCACTCAAACGGCAAGGATGGGACATGATTAGCACTTCCATTTTCCTGCTTTCCGGACTCGGACTCACCGCCGCCTCTATCCTGGCGGCGGCGTCCAAGGTCCTGCATGTGGAGGAAGACCCCCGCATCGCCGAAGTGGAGGCCTGCCTCCCCGGAGCGAACTGCGGCGGGTGCGGCTATCCCGGCTGTTCGGCCGCGGCGGCCGCAGTGGTCCGGGGCGAGGCCCCGCCCGAGTTGTGCGTGGCCGGCGGCATGGACATCGCCAAGGCCGTGGCCTCGGTCATGGGCATGAGCGTGTCCTTCAAGGAGCCCAGGGTGGCCTCCCTGATCTGCACGGGCGGAGACCGCGCCAACCGGCTGTACCGCTACAGCGGGGCGGCGGACTGCCGCGCCGAGGCCATGCTCTACGGCGGGGACAAGTCCTGCGGCCTGGGCTGCCTGGGCCTGGGGTCCTGCGTCAAGGCCTGCTCCTTCGGGGCCATCGAGCTCTCCGAGGAAGGCCTGCCCGTGGTCAACCCGGCCCTGTGCCGGGCCTGCGGCAAGTGCGCTGAGGTCTGCCCCACGGGCGCCATCCGGTTGCACGGCCTGTCCATGGATCTGTTGCACCTGAACAAGCTCTACGACTGCCTGGCCCCGTGCATGCAGAAATGCCCGGCCCAGGTGGACGTGCGCTCCATGGTTCAGCTTATCAAGGCCGGGCGCATGGGAGAAGCTCTTCTGTCCCTCAAGGATCGCCTGCCCCTGCCCGCGGTGGTGGGGCGCGTCTGCCCGCACGGCTGCGAGACCATCTGCCGCCGCCAGATCGTGGACGAAGGCGTGGCCATCAACTCCCTGGAACGCTACGTGGCGGACTGGGAGATGGCCTCGGGCGGCCGCGTGCCCCTGTCCCAGAACCCGGCCACGGGCCACAAGGCCGCCATCGTGGGCGGCGGCCCGGCCGGTTTGTCCTGCGCCTACTACCTGGCGCGCCTGGGCCACGAGGTTCACATCTTCGACTCCAAGGACGTGCTCGGCGGCCTGGTGCGCCACGCCATCCCCGAATACCGCGTCCCGCACCGGGTCATCGATTGGGAAGTGCAGGGCATCCTGGAGCTGGGCGTCGAGGCCCACACGGGCATGACGCTGGGCAAGGACTTCACCGTGGATTCCCTGAAGGCCGACGGCTTCGAGGCCGTGTTCCTGGCCACGGGCGCGTGGAAGCCCGAGCCCCTGGACGCGCCCGGCGCCGACGTCGAGGGCGTGCTCTCGGGCGTGGAGTTCCTCACCGCCGTGGGGCGAAAGGCCATCACCGACCTTTCGGGCAAGCGCCTGGTGGTTGTGGGCGGCACCAACACGGCCATGGACGTGGCGCGTAGCGCCGCGCGCCTGAACGCCCAGCAGGTCACCGTCCTGACCAGGAACATCATGCGCAAGATGTCCGCCAACAAGCTGGAGATCGAGCGCGCCCAGGAACTGGACACGGACATCAAGTTCCAGACCATGCTCAAGTCCGTCCACGGCGACGCGGGGCAGGGCCTGAGCGTGGAATACCTGGACTGCCGGTACAAGGACAACGAGAAGGCCTCCGGGCCCATCAGCGCCCTGGAAGGCACGGAGGCCTGGGTGGACTGCGACATGGTGGTCAACTGCGTGCACCGCGTGCCCGATCTCGAACCCTTCAAGACCGCCGACGGCGAGATGCCCTTCGCCGTGACCAAGGACGGCGTCCTGGACGCGGACAAGGTCACCCTGGAGACGTCGGTGCCCGGCGTGTTCGTGGGCGGCGAGCTGCATCGCGGCCGCAACGTGGTGGTCCAGGCCCTGGCCGACGGCCGCGTGGCCGCCCGCTACATGCACATGCTGTTTACCGAGGGCGCCATCGAGAAGCCCGTGGACCCGCAGGAGCGCGTGATCCCCGAGAGCATCCTCAAGGGCATGGAGGTTCGCTACACCATCCCGCGCGTGAAGATCCCCACCGTGCCCCTGGAGGAACGCCGCTTCTCCTTCAAGGAGGAGGTCAGCGGGCCCCTCGATTTCGAGGCCGTGAAAAAGGAGGCCAGCCGCTGCCTGCGCTGCGGCCTGACCTGCTACGACGCGGACGCGGGCAGCGCCTATGCCGGGGACGAGGACGTCAGCCCCATCAGCCAGGAGAAGATGCAATGAAGAATCTGTTCAGCCGCCGGGCCTTCCTGGGCGCGGCCGCAACACTGGCCGCTGGGTCGGCCCTGGCTCCGGCCGTGGCGGGGGCCAAGGGCCTTGGCTTCGGCTCCACCCGGCGCGTGGGCGATCTGGCCGAGGCCCAGCGCACGGAATTCCTCATGGGCACGTTCGTCACGGCCACGGCCTGCGACCCCAGCGCCGACAGGGCCCAGGAGGCCCTGGGCGCGGCCTTCGCCGAGATCCGCCGCCTCTGCGCTGTGCTGGACCGCCGCGTGGACGGCACCGACGCCGCCCGCCTGAACCAGGCCGGAAGCCTCAGCCGCGTGCATCCCGAGCTGGCCCTGGTGGCCGCCAAGGCCGTGGACATGCACCGGCTCACCAACGGGGCCTTCGACCCCACGGTGCTGCCCGTGCTGGAGCTTCTGGAGCACAGCGTGGGCGCGGACGGCCGTGTGCATCTGGACCGCGCCGAAGAGGCCCGGGCCCTGCGCCTGGTGGACGGTTCGCTCGTGCGCGTTTCGGGCCGCGACGTCCGCCTGGAGCGCTCGGGCATGCGCCTGACCCTGGACGGCGTGGGCAAGGGCTACGTGGTGGACAAGGCCTGCGAGGCCATGGCCGCCCGGGGCGTGTCCTCGTGCATGGTCAACGCGGGCGGAGACATCCGCTGCATGGGCCCGCGCCTGTGGACCCTGGCCGTGCAGAACCCCGCCGGGGGCAGCGACTACCCCTCGGTCATCGGCCTGCGCGACGCGGCCCTGGCCACCTCGGGCGGATACGAGCGGCCCATCGGCGCGTCGGGCAAATACAACCACGTGGTCAGCCCGTCCTCGGGCCTGTCCCCCACCCAGGTCAGCTCCGTGTCCGTGGCCGCGGCCACGGCCATGCAGGCCGACGCCCTGGCCACGGCGGCCTTCGTGATGCCCGTGCGCAGCGGCCTGGCCCTGGCGGACAGCCTCGCGGAATGCGAATGCCTGATCCTGGGCGCCGACGGCGCGCGCCTGGCCTCGCGGGGCTGGGGAGTCCTGGAGCGGGCGCGCAGGACGGCCTGATTCGATTTGGGCGGCTAGGGGCCGCCGCAGCGTTCTCGAACCCCTTCGAAAACAACACACGCCAGAAGGCCCGCCGTCTCGACGGCGGGCCTTCGTGCGCGCGGGGGCCATGGACAGGCCGCCCCGGGCGGGCGTACCCTGGCCCGCATGCGAGACGAGACGATCATGAACGCCGTGCTTTCCCTGCTCAAGGACCATCTGGCCTCCCCCGCCCCGGCGGGCCCCGAGGCCGAGGCCCTGGCCGAACAGGCCCTGGGCTTCTCCGGGCCCGGGGACTGGCGGGAGGCCCTGGGCGACCCGGACCACCCGGACCGCTCCGCCCTGGCCGAACTGCTGCTGTTCCCGGACCTGGGCCTGCGCCTGGCCCTGGAGCCGGAACTGCCTTCCGCCGGCTGCGGCCCCGGGGACGAGGCCGTCCTGATCCGGGGGCTGGCCGGTGCCGGTGCCCGTTTCCTGCTGCCGGGCGGCGAGCCCCTGGAATTCGTCCTGAGCGGGGAGGACGCGGAACTGTTCGTGCGCCGGCTGCGCCTGGGCCGCGTCGCGCCGCCCGAGGTCCTGGCCGCGCTGGAGCCCCTGGCCCCGGAGGCGGGGACCGGGGCCAGGGCGCGTTTGCGGCGCTCCCGCTTCGCCTGGGAGCCGGGGGCCGCCTTCGTGGTGCGTTCCCTGGCCCTGCGCCTGGGCGGGGAGGAGGACTTCGCGGACCTGCTGGACTGGCTGTGCCTGTTCCTGGAGTCCCTGGAGGGGCAGGGCGCGGTCTCGCCCGCCCTGGCCGCGCGCTACGCCGAATCCGAAACCCGCCTCAAGGACCACCTGGCCTTCATGCAGCGCCTGGAGAAGAGCAATTTCGAGACCATGCTGCTCACGGGCGACCGCGCGCCCCACGCGGACCCCGAGGCCCTGCGCCGCGACATGGCCGCCTCCCAGCGCATCCGCCTGGCCGTGTTCAATGTCCCGGCGGCCCCGCCCGTGGCCCAAAGGGAGTTGGGCGAGGTGGCGGGAGACGAGAGCGGCGTGCGCGACATCATGCGTCTTCTGGGGTAGACTGTTTCCGTTCCCCGGCGGCCGCCCGGCGCGAAAACGTCACGTTGATTCCCATTGCCAACCACGCGATTCCAGTATACCTAGCAGGCCGTTGAAAAATCGCGATCTGCTTCGTTGCTGCGAAAAATTCAAACCCTCACGTACGGAAGTACGCTTCGGCCTTGACAATTTTGCAGGAAAGCAAAATTGGTCGATGCGGCGAAGCGCTTCGCCCGCAGGGGCGCTGGCCAGGACGGCCAGCGAACAATTTTTCTTGCGCCTTGCATCTCACGGTTTTTGAACGGCCTGCAAAAAATGATTTTCTGACAGTCAGCCAGGCATCGCCCCGTCCGGGGCCCCGTTACTACTTAAGGATACTATAATGACCAGGAAGACTGCGGCCAACGACCGCATCCGCAACATTGCCATCATTGCCCACGTCGACCACGGGAAGACCACTCTCACGGACCAGATGTTCAAGCAGAGCGGCGTGTTCCGTGAAAACCAAAACGTGGACGACCGCGTTCTGGACTCCATGGACCTGGAGCGCGAGCGCGGCATCACCATCGCCGCCAAGAACTGTTCCATCGTCTGGAAGGACGTGAAGCTGAATATCATCGACACCCCCGGCCACGCCGACTTCGGCGGCGAGGTCGAGCGCGCCCTGTCCATGGCCGACGGCGCCGTGCTCCTGGTGGACGCCTCCGAGGGCCCGCTGCCCCAGACCCGCTTCGTGCTGGAAAAGGCGCTGGGCGCGGGGCTCGGCCTGTTCGTGGTCATCAACAAGATCGACCGCGCCGACGCCCGCCCCGACGAGGTGCTCTCCGAGGTCTACGACCTGCTCATCGACCTGGGCGCCGACGAGTCCCAGATCGACTGCCCGGTGTTCTACGCCATCGGCCGCCAGGGCGTGGCCAGCCGCAGCCTGGACGAGCCCGGCGAGAACCTGCACGGGTTCATGGACGCCATCGTGGAGAAGATGCCCGCCCCGACCTACGATCCCGAGGCCCCGTTCCAGATGCTGGTCTCGGACCTGGGCTATTCCGACTACCTGGGCCGCCTGGCGGTGGGCCGCGTGGTGGGCGGCACGGTGCACGGCAACGAGCAGCTGGTCTGCATCGGCGAGAGCGGCAAGCCCCGCTCCCTGCGCGTGACCCGGCTGCAGACCTACGAGGGCCTGACCCTGGCGGAGACGCCCACGGCCCAGCCCGGCGACATCATCGTCATCTCGGGCATCGAGGACGTGAAGATCGGCGACACCATCTGCACGGCCGAGGCCCCCGAGGCCCTGCCGCGCATCACCGTGGACGAGCCCACCGTGTCCATGCGCTTCGGCATCAACACCTCGCCCCTGGCCGGGCAGGAGGGCAAGCTCGTGACCTCCTCCAAGATCCGCGACCGCCTGATGCGCGAGGCCCTGTCCAACGTGGCCGTGCGCGTGGAGGAGACCGACGACCGGGACGCCTTCCTGGTCAAGGGCCGGGGCGAGTTCCAGATGGCCATCATCATCGAGACCATGCGCCGCGAGGGCTTCGAGCTCAACGTGGGCCGCCCCGAGGTCATCTTCAAGGCCGACGAGCGCGGCCGCAGGCTGGAGCCCATCGAGCACCTCTACGTGGACTGCGACGAGCCCTTCATGGGCGTGATCACCGAGAAGCTGGCCCTGCGCAAGGGCCGCATGACCAACCTGGTGAACAACGGCACGGGCCGGGTGCGCATGGAGTTCTCCGTGCCCTCGCGCGGGCTCATCGGCTACCGCGACGAGTTCCTCACGGACACCAAGGGCACGGGCATCATGAACTCCTACCTCGAAGGCTACGAGGAATACCGGGGCGACTTCCCCGTGCGCTTCACCGGCTCCATCGTGGCCGACCGCCCGGGCCGGGCCGTGGCCTACGGCATCTTCAACCTGGAGCCGCGCGGCAGGATGTTCGTGACCCCCGGCGATCCCATCTACGAAGGGCTCATCGCGGGCGAGCACAACCGCGAGAACGACATCGACGTGAACCCCTGCAAGGAAAAGAAGCTCACAAACATGCGCGCTTCCGGCAAGGACGAGGCCGTGACCCTGACCAACGTCCTGCCCATGACCCTGGAGCGGGCCCTGCATTTCATCCGCGAGGACGAGCTGGTGGAGGTCACGCCCCAGTCCATCCGCCTGCGCAAGGCCGTGCTCTCGGCCCAGACCAGACATCAGCAGGCGGGCAAGAAGAAGAAGGCGCAAGAGGCATAGCGGAGCGTTCCGCACCGTGCGGGCGCGAGGCGCGGGGAACTGCAAGCCCGGGGGCGTATTCCGATACGCGGGGGGCGCGGTTTCCGCGGCGGCGAAGCGCACGTGCGTTGCGGGGCGGCCCGGCGAGGAAGATTCATGGGACCGCGCGATTTGGCCCTGGCCCTTTTGGTGGCCGTACTCTGGGGGTTCACCTTCGTGGCCATCGCCGTGGGCCTGGGCAGCTTTCCGCCCCTGTTCTTCTCGGCCCTGCGCTTCGTGGGGGTGGTTTTCCCGGCCATCTTCTTCGTGCGCCGGGGCAACGCGCCCTGGCGGCTGATCCTCGGCGTGGGCTTCGTCTTCGGTGTGGTCTATTTCGCGCTGCTGTTCATCGGCATGACCATGGGCATGCCCGCGGGCCTGTCCTCCCTGGTGGTGCAGTCCCAGGCCCTGTTCACCACCATCCTGGCCTCCGTGGTGCTCAAGGACCGGCCCGTGCGCGCCCAGGTCTGGGGCATGGCCGTGGCCTTCGCGGGCCTGGCCCTCATCGGCTGGAACCAGGCCGGGAGCGCCTCCCTGGCCGGGATGGTCCTGGTCCTGGGCTCGGCCTTCACCTGGGCCGTGACCAACATCATGATCAAGCGCGCCGGGAATGTGGACATGTTCCGGCTGATGCTCTGGATGGGGCTGGTGCCCATCGTCCCGCTGCTGGGCCTGTCCTGGGTCTTCGAGAGCGGGCAGGTGCAGGCCCTGGAGTCCATGGGCCTGAAGGAGGTCGGGGCCATCGTCTACCTGGGGCTGGTGGCCACGGTGTTCTGCTTCGGGGTCTGGGGGCGGCTCTTGTCGCGCACCTCGCCCAACGTGGTGGCCCCGTTCTCGCTGCTGGTGCCCGTGTTCGGCATGAGCCTGTGCTGGCTCATCCTGGGGGAGACCATGTCCCTCCTGGAGATTGGCGCGTCCCTGCTGATCATGCTCGGCCTGGGCATGAACGTGCTCGGCCGCGTGCGCGCGGACAGGCGGGCGGCGGCCGTGTGCCGGACCTGAGCGCGTCCGCCTTTCGCCTGAAACGATAAGCCGGGCCCCGCGAAGAGCGGAGCCCGGCTTTGTTCGTTCGGGATTCGGGCCTACAGGGCGGCCGTGAAGATGGCCTTGCAGCGCGCGGCGTCCACGGTCTTGCGTTCGCCCAGCGGCAGCATGCGGTGCTTGTCCAGGAGCTCCACCATGCGGTCCACGCTCTGTGCGTCCACGCCCGCTTCCGAGAGGCGCACGGGCATGCCCAGGCGTTTGTACATGCCCTCCACGGCGTCGATGGCGCGCTCGGCCAGGTCCTCGCCCGGGGCCAGGCCCAGTACGCGCTGGCCCATCTGCTCCAGCTTTTCGCGCTTCTCGTCCACCAACTCGCGCAGCAGGGCGGGCTGGATGGCGGTCAGGGTGCGGGCATGGTCCACGCCGAACAGGGCCGTGACCTCGTGGCCCATGCGATGGGTGGTCCAGTCCTGGGGCACGCCCAGGGCGATCAGGTCGTTGAGGCCCTGGTTGGCCGCGTACATCAGGTTGGCGCGCCAGGTGTCGTCGTCGCGGTCCGCATAGGTCTCGGCCAGGGTCCAGAGGGCCCTGAGCAGCCCCTCGGCGTAGCCGTCCTGGACCATGGCCCCCACGGGGTAGGTCAGGTACTGCTCGCAGACGTGCACGAAGGCGTCGCAGATGCCGTTGGCCACCTGGCGTTCGGGCAGGGACTTGATGACGTCGGGGTCCAGCACGGCGAAGCGCGGCTGCACCAGGGGGGTGTAGAAGGCCAGCTTCTCCTTGCTGGCCTTGCGCGTGACCACGCCCCGAAAGTTGGACTCCGAGCCCGTGGCGGGCAGGGTCATGACCACGCCGAGCGGCAGGGCCGCCTTGGGCCTGTGCTTGCCCGTGGGGATGTCCCAGGGGGCGCCGTCGTACTGCGAGGCCGCGGCCACGAACTTGGTGCCGTCGCTCACGGAGCCGCCGCCCACGCCTACCAGGAACTCCACGCCCTGGTCGCGCACCATGTCGATGGCCCCCTGCAGGGTCTCCACCGAGGGGTTGGGCTCCACGCCGGAGAATTCGGCCCACTGGTGGCCGGACAGGGCGGCGGCCACCTGGTCGTAGACGCCGTTTTTCTTGATGGAGCCGCCGCCGTAGATCACCAGGACCTTCTTGTCCGTGGGGATGGCCTTGGACAGGGCGGCGGTCTGGCCCTGGCCGAACAGGATTTTCGTCGTGTTGTGGTAGCTGAATTTCATGGTTCCCGCTCCTTGTTCGTCGATGGGGCGTCGGTCGAGGACGCCGAGAGGAGAGGCCATCTTCGCCGGGAAGGGGCCGCTTGTCCAGGCCGGCGCGGCGGAATGGAAAAAGTTTCTGTGATTTTCGAATGTTGTTCGAAATTGTGGGCAGGTTCAGGCCGCGCTGCAGGTCCGTGAGGCAGAAATCCAGCGGGGTCTCGAATTCCAGGCCCGCCTCGCGGTCCGATATCCAGGCCAGGCGGCAGGGCACGGCGGCTACGGCCGCGCCGCAGACGGTGAGGCCCGTGTCCCAGGACAGGGGCCGGGAAAAGGACAGCCCGGCCGAAGCCTGGGCGAAAAGGCGCGCCCCGAGCGCGTCCAGGTCCATCAGCCGGGCAGCGGCCCGGACGCCGCCGCAGGTGAGCGAGCAGGTCTGGTTCCGAGGGAGAACCATACCCCGGGGCGTGTTGAGGCCCGGTGACGGCGGCGTGGTTTTTGCGCGACCTCAGCCGACGCGGCAGTGCGGCTGGGGCGTGCCCGGCTTGGTGAAGACCACCTGCCAGAGCTGGATGTCCCGGGCCCGGAAGGCCCCGGCGCAGGACAGCAGATAGTATTCCCACATCCGCCGGAAGGTCTCGGAATAGCGCTGCCTGAGCCCGTCCCAGGCCCGGGTGAAGCGCTCGTGCCAGGCCATGAGGGTCCTGTCGTAGTGCGGCCCGAGGTTGTGCCAGTCCTCCAGGACGAAGAACCTTTCCGCGGCCCGGGTGAGCTGCCGGGCCGAGGGCAGCATGCCCCTGGGGAAGATGTACTTGCAGATCCAGGGGTCGCAGGCGCGGCGGGAGACGTTGCCGCCGATGGTGTGCAGCAGGAACACGCCGCCGTCCTTGAGCAGGCGGTGGCAGGCGCGCATGAAGGACGGGTAGTTCCTGACCCCCACGTGTTCGAACATGCCCACGGATACGATCTTGTCGAATTCGCCCCGCACCTGGCGGTAGTCCTGGCGCAGCACGGTCACGGGCAGCCCGGCGCAGGCGCGGCGGGCGTATTCCGTCTGTTCCCTGGAGATGTTCACGGCCGTGACCTCGCAGCCGCGCTTTTCGGCCGCGTAGCGGGCCAGGCCGCCCCAGCCGCAGCCGATGTCCAGGAGCCGGTCCCCGGGGGCCAGGTCCAGCTTGTCGCAGATCATCTCCAGCTTGCGCTCCTGGGCCCGGTCCAGGTCGTCGCAGCCGTTGAAGTAGGCGCAGCTGTACTGGTTGTTGGCGTCCAGGAAGGACAGGAACAGGTCGTTGCCCAGGTCGTAGTGCTTGCGGGCGACCTTCCTGGAACCCCGCACGGTCTGCGGGTTGAGGAGCAGGGCCGGAATCGCGGACAGCAGCAGCCGGACCCTGCCCGCCTTGCGGTCCAGATGGGCCTTGAGCACGCGGGCGATCATCTCGTCGATCCGCCCGCAATCCCACCAGCCCTCCATGTAGGCCTCGCCCAGGCCCAGGTTGCCCTGCCTGAGCACGCGGGGGAAGAGGCGTTGGTCGTGGACCTGGATGTCCCAGGGGCGTTCGCCGTTGAGGGATACGCCCGCCGGTTCCAGAAGTTTGGATATGACTCGTTCCGATGGTGACATGGCGGCAGCCTCCCGTGCTTGCACGGCAAGGCCTGGCCGAAGGGGGTGTGGTGCGTCGATGTCCCGCGATGGGCGGGATGCGCGATGGTGCCCGAAACCGTGCGCCATCCCTGCCGTGTGCGCGGCCGGGCCCTGGCGGCCCGGTCGCGGCGATAAGGAAATACGCTTACAGCGTAGTCTTTCCCGGGGGGGTGTGCAACCGGGCGGGCACGAAAAAACTAACGGGTCAGCAGCATGAAGTAGACCACCCCGAAGACCATGATCAGCATGCCGGGCACCATGAGCTTGCGCCAGGGCGTCCAGAAGTTCACGTGGAAGAACTCGCAGGTCAGCAGGTAGCAGATGTGCAGGGGTGAGAGGATCAGCCCCGCGTACCCGGCGAACTGGGCCAGGGTCAGGTAGGGGAGAACCTGGTCGTCCATGCCCAGCTGGTGCAGCAGCGCCAGGAGCAGGGGGAAGGTGGCGCCCACGAAGGCCACGTTGAGCCCCGCGATGAGGCCCACCAGGAAGGGCAGGCAGACGGCCGAAACCATCAGGGCCACGCCGCCGCCGGCCAGCCGGGCCAGCTGCGCCACCACGCCGCTGGCCTGCATGAATTCCTTGAATACGAAGATGGCCAGGACCACGTAGACCATGCTGCCCAGATGCTTGGTGAACAGGATCTTCCTGAGCAGGGACATGGGGGCCTTGTTCTGGGCCATGCAGCAGGCGATGCCCGCGGCCAGGGCCAGGAGCACGCCCCATTCGAAGGCCACCTCGGGCATGTACATGCCGATGCCGATCTCGAAGAACACCGCGCCCAGGATGGACACCAGCAGGGGCAATCCTTCGCGGGCGGTGACGCGCCAGTCGCGCTTGTCCTCGGCTGCGGCGGCCGAGGCGGCGGCGGCCGTGGGCTTGATGTGCCGCAGGATGAAGATCCAGCCCAGCAGGATGCTCAGGGGCAGGCCCAGCCAGGTGTAGGCCACCAGATGGTGGATGGGCACGCCGCCCAGGGACGCCGTGAGGATGATGCCCGGGTACAGGGGCCAGGCCAGCTCCCAGATGTGGCGGTACCAGTAGTTCACCAGCACCTTTTCCGTGGGGTTCAGGCCCATGTCCTTGGAGGCCTCCTCCAGCATGGGCGCGGAGAAGATGGCGCCGCCGGGCATGGGCAGCAGCCCGATGAGGGCCGGGAAAAAGGCCAGCTTGAAGCGCGGGCTGCGCAGGTAGGCCGAGAGGGCCTGCATCAGCCTGGCGGATTGCCCGGTCTTCTCCAGAAGCCCGGAGAGCATCATGATGAAGACGATGATGGCGGCCAGGAACAGGGTCTTTTCGTTGCTGGCCGCGCTGGCCACGGCCCCGGGCCACTGGCCCAGGGGCAGGCCGAAGAGCAGTCCGGTCACTGCCGCGCCCGTAAGAATGGAGGTGCCGAGGCCCAGACGCATGCGGATGCCCACGAGCATGCAGAAGAAGGCGGCGAGAATCTTGAACAGTGGAACGAGGTGGACGAGGGTTTCCATGGGAGGCGGTTCCTTGATGCGAGCGTTGCGGCGTCGATCCGGTTGAAGCTGTTGCGAAACTGGTGCCCGGACTTCGTCGGATACGCTCGCGAGTACGCCTTGGCAATCCATTTTCTTGCGCCATGATTCCACTATCTTGCTCCCGGCGGGTGCGGCGGGGCCTGCTCCCGTTTCGGCGGGATCGGCGGGAAGAGCAGGGAGCGCCGGGCCGGAACGGCCGTCCCGCCTCGGCCCGGAAGGCGGGAGCGGCCCGCGCGCGTACCGCGTGGAAAGCGCCTTCCCGGTGCCTGGGGCCATGCGCCCGGGGCGGCATCCGCACAGGGGGGGCGCAGCCATTGATTTCTCGCTGAGTTTCCATGAATAAGATTAAATATCAGCATATTAAATAAATGTGAGAAAAATAGCACAAAAGACTTGATTGAGTAAACAAACAGTATTATTCCTGAATCCGCAAACGACATGGCACCAATCCGGAACGATTAAGGTTTACGACAGATGGAACAGGAAATTCACGTCCTCGTGCTGGAAGCGGAAAGGTCCGCCGGGTTCAGGATATCCGACGCCCTCAAGGCCGCTGGTGCGCGCGTTCACATGGTGGACAGCTGCGCCCGGGCCATGAACAAGATGCTGGAATACATGGACCTCGTCGTGGTGGATTCGCGCGCCCAGGGCCAGACTTCCCAGAGCGTGGAATGCATCAAGCGGCGCCTGGCCACCACCTGCGTGGCCGCGGTGGCCGGGGAGGATGAACTGCGGTCCCTGCGTTTCCAGGGCCGCGTGCGCGCCGACGCCTACGTGCCCCTGGGCCGTGACGGCCAGGCCCTGGCCGCGGCGCTTCTGGACATCCTGGCCCGCAGCCCCAGGCGGAGCAACGCGAGGTTCGCCGCCTAAGATACTTCAGACCAACCCCCTCACCTCCTACCTCCCCCTACAGAGAAAGTCCGCTGCGTCCTGCAGCGGACTTTCTCTGCTTCCGGGCCTAGGGGCGCGGCGAAATTCCGGCCGGTGGCCCCGAAGGCGCGACGATGCTATGATCGGTAATCCGGATGCAACGGGGGAGGTGGCCATGGCGGGCGCCGGAAGTCTTTGGAAATCGAAGTTCAGCCTGGACATCGATGTCGTGGACGAGCAGCACAAGCGGTTCTTCGCCCTGTGCAACGACATCAGGGAGATGTCCCGGGGAGTGCGCGGCGGAGTGCGCGGGGCCGACTTGGTGCGTGCGGTGGTGGCCATGCGCGGCTACGCCTTCAAGCATTTTCATACGGAGGAGCGCCTGCTGGCGAAGCACGGTTTTCCCGGGCTGTACGCGCATTCGCGCCTCCACGACGCCTATCTGCGCGACCTGTTGACCTTCGGGGCGGAACTGGCGGCCCTGGCCGGGGAGCTGGACGCGGGGTCCCACGAGGAATTCCTGGACCTGGCCCGGCGCATTTCGGACTATACCGTGGCCTGGTGGAGCGAGCACATCATGACCAAGGACACGGCCTATGCCCGTTTCCTGCGTGACCGCATGGCCGGGAAAGGCCCGGGGGCCGGGCTTGACCCGGAAGTCCCGAGACGCTAGCTGGATGCTTCGCGCGTCCGGGCCGCCGGGCGCTGACCGCATCCGGAGCATCGCGCAACATGCAATCGTCTGACGTCGTCGTCATCGGGGCCGGGGCCGCAGGGCTGTTCCTGGCCGCCCACGCGGGCCGCAGGGGCCGCAGCGTGACCCTGCTGGATCCCGGGCCGGGCACGGCGCGCAAGGTGCGCGTGTCCGGGGGCGGGCGCTGCAACTTCACCCACCTGGACGCCTCGGCCGAGGACTACGTCTGCGGCAACCCCCATTTCGTCAAATCCGCCCTGGCCCGGTTCAGCCCCTGGGACATGGTCTCCTTCCTGGCCGAGCACGGCCTGGGCTACGAGGAGAAGGAGCCTGGCAGGCTGTTCTGCGACCAGGGGGCCCTGGCCGTGGCCCGCGCCCTGGAGGACGCCGCCGTGGGGGCCGGGGCCACGCTGCACACGGGCGCGGCCGTGGAGGCCGTGTGGACCGAGGGCGGCAGGCACCACGCGCGCACCGCGCGGGGCGAGTATTCGTGCGAGTCGCTGGTTGTGGCCACGGGCGGGCCGTCCTGGCCCGGGGTGGGGGCCGGCTGGTTCGGTTTCGATGTGGCGCGGCAATACGGCCTGCGCGTGGAGCCGCCCCGGCCCGTGCTCGCGCCCCTGGTCTGCGGCCGCTGGGCCCACGCGGACCTGGCCGGGATATCCCTGCCCGTGCGCGTGTCCTCGGGCGGGCGCACCGTGGCCGGGGACCTGCTTTTCACCCACAAGGGCCTGTCCGGCCCGGCGGTGTTCGACATGACCCTGTCCTGGAAGAAGGGCGAGCCCCTGGTCATCGACCTTCTGCCCGGCGCGCACGTGGCCGCCCTGGTGGACGAGGAGCGCAGGGACTCGGGGCGGCGGCTGGTGCGCAGGCTGCTGGCGCGGCATCTGCCCGCCCGCCTGGTGGAGCGCGTCTGCGGGCACGTGGGCTTTCTGCACGTGGCCGACCTCGAACGCGAGATGCTGGAGGCCCTGGGGGGCCGGGTGCACGCCTGGGAGGTGGAGCCCACGCGCACCGAGGGCTGGGAAAAGGCCGAGGCCGCGGCGGGCGGCGTGGACACCGCCGGGATATCCTCCAAGACCATGGAGGCGCGGGACGTGCCCGGGCTGTATTTCGTGGGCGAGGTCCTGGACGTGGCCGGACGCCTCGGGGGCTACAACCTGCAATGGGCCTGGGCCTCGGCCTTCGCGGCGGCCCAGACGGCCTGAGGCGCGGGCGATAAAAAACCCCGCCGACCCTGAGGGCGGCGGGGCGTGAATTCGTATTGCGAGGAAGGGGGGCCGAGGCCGCTACTTCTCTTCCTTGGTCTCTTCCTGCTTCTCGGACTTGTTGGGCGTGACGTCGATCTCGTCCGGCTCGTTGGTGGCCTTCTTGAAGTTGCTGATGGCGCGGCCCAGGCCGCCGCCGATCTCGGGCAGCTTCTTGGCGCCGAAGATGACCAGAACGATGAGCAGGATTATGATGAGTTCCCAGAAGCCAGGTGCACCGAGCATGTTGTTTCCTCCGTGGATGTGATCGTTGGCCTATACACCCCGGCCTGGCGCAGGTCAAGACGCGCGGGGCCTGCCTTGGCGGGGAAAATCGGCTTGCCATTTGGGCCGATTGCTGAAAAGAGTCGCAGAAACCGCAGGTGGTGGCGTGGGGCCTCCGCCGACCCCGGGACGCCCGTGTTCCGGGTGCGGGGTATGGAGAATCCATGGCCGCCGATGTCCGACGCCTGCCAGCGGGCGATTGCCGATTTTTCGAATGCGGGCGCTGCCTGCGCGAGGAACGGGTCAACCCCGGATACCACGGGGAGTGGCGTTGCGCCGTGCTGCGGGGCTGGGAAGAGGCCTACGACGAGTTCCTGGACCGGGCCGAGGCCTTCAGCCTGGGCCCGGCCGACGTGTCGCGCATGTGGCGCGGCCGTCTGGAGCTCCAGGTGGAACGGGCCGCCCTGTGTCCGGACTTTGTGCGCGGCGAGGGCGGCAACGGCACGGGCTGCGCCTGCGAGTTCGAGGCCCTGTGCCTGCTCAGGCTGCCGCGCTGCCCGGGCATGTGCCGCCGCTACGAGCGCCGGGTGGGGCGCTGAAACCCATGGGCCGCGCGCCTCGCGCGGCAGCCGGAGAACGAGCATGAGCCAAGAGCGATTGATGATATGGTTCCCGGACATGCATGCCTGGCCGGGACGCGGCGAGGTTCCCGGCGTGCTGCGCCTGGACCCCGGCATCGCGCCCGACGGGGCGGGGGGGTACAGGCCCGAGGGCCTGCCCCTGGATTCCGCCACGGCCCGGGGCTGGCTGGAGCGCGCCCGGGGCTACGCGGGCCTGTTCACCAGGCCCGGCGAACTGCTGTCGGCCTACATGGCCGGGGGCGACGATTTCTATTCCGGCACGGCCCAGGCCATCGTCAGCGAGCTGCGGGCCATGGAGTCCGGCGGCCGCCGCGACGATCCCGACCATGCCGAGGCCGTGCGCGCCCAGTGCGTGCTGCTGTTGGCCTATACCCGCGAGCAGGCCCTCATGGAGGTCGGCGGACTGGACTCCGGCGTGGAGGGCGCCTGGGAGGACATGGGCCGCAGCCTGGGCCTGGACGAGGAGGACGCGCGGGAACTGGCGCGAAGCGCCGCCCCCGGGTTCCTGCCGGACCTGGACACCTCCCCGTATGCGGCTCCCGGGGACTGGGATCCCGTGCTGGAGGCCTTCCTGCGCCTGCTGCCCGCGGACGCGGCCCTGTGCCTGGACGACGAGGGCGTGGCCCAGGCCCTGCGCGAGCGCGGGGTGGCCTTCGCCCCGGCCGGGGACGACGCCCCGCCCCAGGAGGACCCGCAGGCCTGGGCGGCGGCCCGGGCCACCGGCTACGCCCTGCTGGGCAGGCGCGTGGGCCAAGACCCCGCGCTGCTGGCCGAGCGCCTGATACTGACCCGCTGAACGCAACCGATTGACGAGCGAGACGACGTGCTGATTTGCAATGATTTCCTGGATTCCGGTTTTCTGGATGGCCTCAAAGGCGTGGCCTTCGACTGCGACGGGGTGCTCTTCGACTCCTGGGAGGCCAACAAGGCCTTCTACAACTCCATCCGCCAGTCCTTCGGCCTGGGGGTCATGGACGCGGCCATGGAGCATTACGTCCACGCCCACGCCGTGCGCGAGTCCGTGGCCTGCGTGGTGCCCGAGGACAAGCTGGAGGAGGGCCTGGCCATGGCCCGGGGCATCGACTACCGCACCCTGTTGCACCACATGATCCCCGAGCCCGGGCTGGAGGAAACCCTGACCTCCATGCGCGAGGCCGGGCTCAAGCTGGCGGTGTTCACCAACCGCACCAACACCATGGAAACCGTGCTGGAGCTCTTCGGCCTGGAATCCTATTTCCATCCCGTGATGACGGCGGGCAAGGTTCCGCCCAAGCCCCGGCCCGACGGGCTGGTGCGCATCGGCGAGGCCTGGTGCGCGGACCCCGGCGAGATCGCCTTCGTAGGCGATTCCAGCCTGGACCAACAGTCGGCCCGGGCCGCCGGGACCCGGTTCTGGGCCTACAAGGCCCCGAGCCTCGGCGCGGATCTGCATCTGCCCGATTTCTGGTCTCTGCGGCGCCACGTGTTGCGCCGCCGGGGGGCGGGCGGGGCCGGGCAGAGCTAATTTTCCCTTGATAACCGGCATGGTCTGTGCCAACAATTTCACCTACGTCGCCCTCCCGGTTCCCCTTTGGACGGCGGCGGGATGCCTGTTCCAAGGAGGTTACATTGGGCCTGTTCATCCGAGGTATCGCCGAAGTTCTCGCCATAGTCCTGAATTTGTACATGTGGGTGGTCATCATTTCCGCCCTGTTGAGTTGGGTTAATCCCGATCCCTACAACCCCATCGTACGCACCCTGAGGAATCTCACGGAACCCGTGTTCTGGCGCCTTCGGCGCTGGCTTCCGTTTCTCAACATCGGGGGGCTGGACCTGACGCCCATCGTGGTGCTTCTGGCCATCGTCTTCCTGAAGACGTTCCTGGTGGGCAACCTGTACAACCTTTCCATGATGTTCTGATGGGGGACGATCCATGTCCGTGAGCAAAATCGACGTCCTGAACAAGATATTTTCCCGTTCCTTCCGCGGCTACACCTGCGTGGACGTGGATGTGTTCATGCAGGAGGCGGCCGAGTCCCTGGGGGCCCTGGCCCAGGAGCGCGACTCCCTCATCGAGCGCGTGGAGCGCCTGGAGGAGGCCCTGGAGGAGCACAAGAGCAGGGAGCAGACCCTGCGCGACACCCTGATGACCACCCAGCGCATGATCGACGACATGAAGGCCAACGCCCAGCGCGAGGCCCAGCTGATCATCGACGCTGCCAACTCCAAGGCCGAGGTCATGCTCCAGCAGTCGCACCAGCGCCTGGCGCAGCTGCACGGGGACATCACGGAACTCAAGAAGCAGCGCACCCAGTTCGAGATCAAGCTGCGCTCCATCCTCGACGCGCACATCCGCATGCTCGAGGCCGACAAGGAGGAGCAGGCCGAACTGGATGCGGCCGAGTCCAAGCTGAAATTCATGGCCAAGGCCGGAGCCTGATGCGGGGGGCCGGTGCCGGAATGCCTGGGAGGCGGCCATGACCGAGCCGCAATACGCGCGGCCCGAAGGGGCCGGAGCGTGGCTGCTCACGGTCTGGGTGCAGCCGGGGGCCCGCAAGTCAGAGGTGGACGGGGTCCACGACGGCAGGCTCAGGATCAGGCTGCAGGCCCCGGCCGTGGAGAACAAGGCCAACAAGGCCCTGGCCGCCTTCGTGGCGGAACTTTTCAAGATACGGAAGAACCGTGTGACCTTGGTGCAGGGCGAAAAGAGCCGCGCCAAGACGTTGCGCATAGAATCGGAAACCACACCCCTCTGGCCGGCGTGAAGCCGGTAGTCGGCGGGCCTGCCGCCGTGGGGGCGGGAACCACAACCACCAGGAGATGG
Source organism: Desulfocurvus sp. DL1XJH-121 (assembly GCF_054819825.1). NCBI lineage: Bacteria > Pseudomonadati > Thermodesulfobacteriota > Desulfovibrionia > Desulfovibrionales > Desulfovibrionaceae > Desulfocurvus > Desulfocurvus sp. DL1XJH-121. Next base: position 110,327 of record NZ_JBTVWW010000010.1, on the reverse strand, counting down.
GTCAATGGAAAAGACTGATCTGGAATTGATCGCTGTACTCTCCGAGCGGAACCCCGAGATCAAGATTCTATGGGAGGAGCACCTCCTATACGAGAAGCAACTGGATAAGTTGGAAAAGAAGGCCGTACGCAGCCCCGAGGACACGCGGGTGATCAAGGAACTGAAGAAGAAGAAGCTGCTCGGCAAGACCAAACTCGACAAGTTATTGGAAAAGTACCGCTCGGAGGAATGATATGGAGCTCACTGGGGCTCAGATCTTACTGGAAAGTTTGAAAAAGGAAGGAGTTGATTCGATATTCGGGTTCCCTGGCGGGGCCGTCATCGACATATACGACGAACTTCCCAACCATCCGGAACTCAAGCATTACCTGGTGCGCCACGAGCAGGGGGCCATCCATGCGGCCGACGGCTACGCCCGGGCCACGGGCAAGGTCGGCGTCTGCCTGGTGACCTCCGGCCCGGGCGCGACCAATACGGTCACGGGCATCGCCAACGCCTACATGGATTCCATTCCCGTGGTGGTGTTCACCGGCCAGGTCCCTTCCCCGCTCATCGGCAACGATGCGTTCCAGGAAGTGGACATCGTGGGCATCACCCGCCCCTGCACCAAGCACAACTATCTGGTCAAGGACGTGACCAAGCTGGCCCGGACCATCGCCGAGGCCTTCTATCTGGCGCGAACGGGCCGCCCCGGGCCGGTGCTGGTGGACCTGCCCAAGGACATCCTGCAGCAGAAGACCTCCTACAGCTATCCGCGCTCCGTGTCCCTGCGCAGCTACAACCCCAACGTCAAGCCCAACGCCAAGCAGCTGGCCAAGGCCGTGGACCTGCTGGCCAAGGCGGAGAACCCGCTGTTCTACGTGGGCGGCGGGGTCATCAGCGCCGACGCCCACGCGGACCTGACCTGGCTGGCCAAGACCCTGAAGGTGCCGGTCACGGCCACCCTCATGGGGCTCGGGGCCTTCCCGGGCAACGAGGACCTCTGGCTGGGCATGCTGGGCATGCACGGCACCTACGCGGCCAACCGCGCGGTGCAGGAGTGCGACCTGCTGGTGGCCGTGGGCGCGCGTTTCGACGACCGCGTCACCGGCAAGCTGGACACCTTCGCGCCCAACGCCATGGTGGTCCACGTGGACGTGGACCCCACGTCCATCCGCAAGAACGTGCATGTGGACGTGCCCGTGGTGGCCGACTGCAACCAGGCCCTCGCGGGCATGCGCAAGCTGGTGGAGGGGGCCAAGGGCTCGCGCCGCAAGGCCCACCGCGACTGGCTCAAGCGCATCGCCAAGTGGAAGAAGGACCACCCCCTGAGCTACACGCCCGGGGAACAGGGCGTCATCAAGCCCCAGTCCGTGGTCCAGGCCCTGTACGAGCTGACCAAGGGCGAGGCCATCATCTGCACCGAGGTGGGGCAGAACCAGATGTGGGCGGCCCAGTTCTACGACTACCACAAGCCCCGGACCCTGATCACCTCGGGCGGGCTGGGCACCATGGGCTACGGCTTCCCCGCGGCCATCGGCGCGCAGGTCGCCTTCCCGGACAAGCTGGTGGTGGACGTGGCCGGCGACGGCTCCATCCAGATGTGCATCCAGGAGATGGCCACGGCCATCTGCTACGGCCTGCCCGTGAAGATCGTGATCCTGAACAACGGCTACCTGGGCATGGTCCGGCAGTGGCAGGAGCTGTTCTACGAGCGCAACTACTGCGCCACGTGCATGGACGTGACCCCGGACTTCGTCAAGCTGGCCAAGGCCTACGGGGCCGAAGGCTTCCGCGTCTCGGACCCCAGGCGGGTCAAGGCCGTTCTCAAGAAGGCCTTCGCCACCCCAGGCCCGGTCATCGTGGATATCCCGGTGGCCAAGGAGGAAAACGTCTATCCCATGGTCCCGGCGGGCGCGTCCCTGTCCGAGATGCTGGTGGTCTAGGAGGTCGCCATGCCGAGACATGTGTTGTCTGTTTTGGTGGAAAACGAGCCCGGAGTGCTGTCGCGCGTGGCCGGGCTGTTCAGCGGGCGCGGCTTCAACATCGAATCCCTGAACGTGGGGCCGACCCAGGAAGAGGGCGTGTCGCTCATGACCATCACCACCTCGGCCCCCGAGGTGGTCATCGAGCAGATCATCAAGCAGCTGCGCAAGCTGGTCACGGTGATCCGCGTGGTGGACATGAACGAGCACCGCTCCGTGGAGCGCGAGATGCTCCTCGTGAAGGTCGACGCCGTGGACTCCAAGCGCGCGGAGATCCTGCGCATCGTGGACATCTTCCGCTGCAAGGTGGTGGACGTGTCCCCGGACGAGCTGGTCATCGAGAGCACCGGGGACCGGGGCAAGATCGAGGCCATCCTGGACCTGCTAGTACGATTCGGGATCAAGGAAATCGCCCGAACCGGTACGGTTGCCCTCAAGCGAAGCATGCAGTAGGGAAATCCAAGGCCGGGCGACCCCGGCCAGCCACTTTCAGACAGAAACGATAGTCGGGCAGCCGCCGGGGGACCTCCGGGCGGCTGATTTCCGTCTGCACATTCATACATGAACAAACCAAACGATTAGTGAGGAACCCATGAAGATGTATTACGACAACGACGCCGATCTCGGTCTGCTCAAGGGCAAGACCATCGCCGTCATCGGCTACGGCAGCCAGGGCCACGCCCACGCCCAGAACCTGCGCGACTCCGGCCTCGACGTGATCATCGGCCAGCGCCCGGGCGGCGCCAACTACGAGCTGGCCAAGGAGCACGGCTTCGAGCCCATGCCCGCCGCCGAGGCCGCCGCCAAGGCCGACGTGGTCATGATCCTCTTGCCCGACCAGGTGCAGGCCTCGGTGTACCGGCAGGACATCGCCCCCAACCTCAAGGCCGGGGACCTGCTGCTCTTCGCCCACGGCTTCAACATCCACTTCTCCCAGATCAAGCCCGCCAAGGACGTGGACGTGGCCATGATCGCCCCCAAGGGCCCGGGCCATCTGGTGCGCCGCGTGTACACCGAGGGCGGCGGCGTGCCCTGCCTCATCGCCGTGGAGCAGGACGCCTCCGGCAAGGCCCACGACATGGCCCTGGCCTACGCCCGGGGCGTCGGCGGCACCCGCGCCGGCGTCATCGAGACCACCTTCAAGGAAGAGACCGAGACCGACCTCTTCGGCGAGCAGGCCGTGCTCTGCGGCGGGCTGTGCAGCCTGATCCAGAACGGTTTCGAGACCCTCACCGAGGCCGGGTACCAGCCCGAGATGGCCTACTTCGAGTGCCTGCACGAGATGAAGCTCATCGTGGATCTGATCTACGAGGGCGGCCTGGCCAACATGCGCCACTCCATCTCCGACACCGCCGAGTACGGCGACTTCACGCGCGGACCGCGCGTGGTGGACGCGGAGTCCAAGGCCGAGATGAAGCGCATCCTCACCGAGATCCAGGACGGCCGCTTCGCCAAGGAATTCATCCTCGAGTGCGCCGCGGGCCAGGCTTCCATGCACGCCATGCGCAAGCAGACCGCCGCCCATCCCATCGAGGTCGTGGGCGCCAAGCTGCGCGGCATGATGAGTTGGCTGAAGAAGTAGCGACGAGCCCGGGGTAGGGGTGCCCCGGCTGAAAAGCACATGAACCGCAAAGGCCGCGTCCCGCGAGGGGCGCGGCCTTTTGTCGTGCCCGGGAGGGGGCGGCCCTGGGGGGCGGGTCGGGAAGGTGAATTGCCAGACTGTATCGATGATATGATACTGTTGACGGCGTGTTGTTTTAATCATCGCTATTTCCTTGATTGCCAGTACGTTTTGGAGAATCAAAAAGCCTTTATTTTGTCGCGTGGAGACTGCGTGCGGTTGCAGCGGGAATAATGATTCGGGCCATAGGTCTGTTGTTGGCCGCCCCGGCGGGGAGTACAAGAATAAACGTATTGTGTATGGACATGAATAAATGGTGCTGATAGGGTGTATACAATAGTTTGTCCGGCGTTTGCGCACCATTATGGCGCAAAACGACGATAAGGAGCGTCAATGTCCAAGGCTTTTGTGATTCATGAGTACGGCGGCCCCGAGGTCCTGTCCTGGGAGGACGTGGCCGTGGGGCGCCCCGGGCCGGGCCAGGCCCGTGTGCGCCACAAGGCCGTGGGCCTCAACTTCATCGACGTCTATCACCGCACGGGTCTCTATCCGCTGCCTTCGCTGCCCTGCGTGCCCGGCCTGGAGGCCGCCGGGGTCGTCCTGGAGGTGGGGCCCGGGGTCCAGGGCCTGAAGCCCGGGGACCGCGTGGCCTACGCGGGGGTGCCGCCGGGGGCCTACGCCGAGGAGCGGCTGATTCCCGCCGACCGCCTCGTGAGGCTGCCCGAGTCCATTTCCTTCGAGCAGGCCGCGGCCATGATGCTCAAGGGCATGACCGCGCGCTACCTGCTCTACGGCTGCTTCAACGCCACGGCCGGGAACACCGTCCTGGTGCACGCCGCTGCCGGCGGGGTGGGGCAGATCCTGGTCCAGTGGGCCAAGGACAAGGGCGCCACGGTCCTGGCCACGGCCGGATCGCCGGAAAAGGCCGACGTGGCGCGGGCCCTGGGCGCGGACCACGTGATCCTCTACAAGGACGAGGACTTCGCCGAGCGCGTCAGGGAGATCACCGGCGGCCGGGGCGTGGACGCGGTCTACGACGGGGTGGGACGGGCCACGTTCATGAAGTCCCTGGACTGCCTGCGGCCCCTGGGGCTCATGGTCAGCTTCGGCAACGCCTCGGGCCCGGTGGAGCCCTTCGACCTGGGCCTGTTGTCGGCCAAGGGCTCCCTGTTCCTCACGCGGCCCTCGCTCATGACCTACACGGCCCGCCGCGCGGACCTCCTGGACCACGCCCGCGACCTGTTCGACGTGGTGGAGCGCGGGGCCGTGCGCATCGACGTGGGCCGGACCATGCCCCTGGCCGAGGCCCCCCGGGGCCACGCGGACCTGGAGGCCCGGCGTACCGTGGGTGCCACCGTGCTCGTGCCCTGAGCCCGTTCTGTTTTTACGCCGAAGAAAAAGGCCGCCGGGTTGAACCCGGCGGCCTTGTTTGCTTCGTGTGTAGTCCGGTTCGCCGGCTTTACGCCTCGGCGGCGTCGGTGTTGGTGTCCGCCCCGGTGAACAGGTTCTTGATGACGATGGAACTCTCGATGATCATCCAGATCTCCAGGACGAAGACGATCAGGCCGAGGGTGAACAGCATCCAGTTGCCCTTGGCGTAGAAGTTGGCCAGGTTCACGATCATGGCCCAGCCGGTCATGACGACCATGAAGACCAGAGGCACGGCCGTGAAGACCACGGGCTTCTGCTTGCGCTTCAGATACACGGTGATGACCAACAGGGCCATGGCGGCCAGGAGCTGGTTCACAGTGCCGAACAGGGGCCACAGGGACAGGGCCGCCTTCTTCACAGCGGTAACCTCGAAGCCGCCGTTGAAGCAGATCAGGGCGGCGGTGCCCACGGCCACCAGGGTGGCGCCGGAGGGAGTGGTCAGAGGCTTGATGTTGTAGGCCTCGGCCAGCTCGGCCACCACGTAGCGCTGGATGCGGGTGGCGGTGTCCAGGGTGGTGGCGGCGAAGCTCACCAGGAACACGCCCATGATGGTCAGGGCGATGTCCTTGGGAATGCCGTAGGCCACCATCATGTTCGCGGAACCCTGCACGAAGGCGCCGAGCTTGGCGCCCAGGCCGGCCGCGCTGGACCAGTTGGCGTAGTGGGTGGTGAAGGCGGTGACGCCCGTCAGCACCTGGCCGTCGGACGTGTGCAGGCCCAGGCCGATGCCGCCGCCCACGGCCACGATGACCAGGGTCGCCAGGGCGGCCTCGGTGAGCATGGAGCCGTAGCCGATGAACAGGCTGTCACCCTCGGTCTCGCACTGCTTTGCGCTGGTGCCGGAGCTGACCAGGGAGTGGAAGCCCGATATGGCGCCGCAGGCGATGACCACGTACAGGAAGGGCAGGATCGGCGGAGCGCCGGCGGGATGCAGGTCCAGGGCCGGGGCCACGAAGGTCGGATGCGCCACGAGCACGCCCAGGCAGAGCAGGCCCAGAGCGATGAGCAGCTGGTGGCCGTTGATGTAGTCGCGGGGCTGCAGAAGCACCTGTACGGGCAGGGTCGAGGCGACGTAGGCGTAGACCAGCATGATCAGGATCCACATCACCAGCGGGTTCAGGCCGAGCATGGTGGGCAGCTTGATGGGGATGTAGGCGCCCATGAAGACCGTGATGTACATGGCGATCACGGCCACGATGCCCAGGATGGTGATGTTGCCGCCCTTCTTGTAGATCAGGTAGCCCAGGATCACGGCGATGGGGATCTGGAACCAGACCGGGAAGACCGAGGCCGGGTACATGGTGAACAGGATGCCGATGATCAGGGAGAACACGGCGATGACGATCATCAGGGCGAAGAAGATGATCAGCTGGAACAACAGGCGCGCCCTGGGGTTGATCAGGCTGGAGGCCACGTCGCCCACGGAACGGCCCTTGTTGCGCATGCTGACCATCAGCGCGCCGAAGTCGTGCACGGCGCCCATGAAGATGGAGCCGAACACGGTCCAGATGACTGCGGGCACCCATCCCCAGATGATGGCGATGGCCGGTCCCACAATGGGGCCGAGGCCCGCGATGGAGGTGAAGTGGTGGCCGAACAGGACTTCTTTCTTGGTGGGCACGTAGTCCGTGCCGTCCTCAAGGGCGCTGCTCGGGCATTCCCGTGACGGGTCCACGTCGAAAATTTTCTTGGCAAGGAACTTGCCATAGGTGTGGTAGGCCACCACGTAACCTACGAAACACAGCAGGGCAATAATGAGTGAGTTCATGCGTTTCCTCCAAAAGTTGGTTTGCCCGTGATATATTCCTCTCCACTCCGGTGTCCCCGAGACCCCGTCCGGTTCCTTCCGCGCACTGCAAGCGGACCGCAGGAGCCTTGCGCCCCCCATTGGTCGCAATGATCTCGCCGACTTTGTCCGATCGCGGTGTGCGGCATCGTCCGTTCTATCCGGTCCCCCGGTTCTATTTGTAGTTTTCTCTATGGCAACGAACAAAAAGCGTCAATGAACATCCCGGTATTTTTAGTTTTTTGCACTTTTAGACGCTTCACCTGTCGGTTTTTGCGTTTGAAGTGCACGGGCCCTGGGCACGTTTTTGTTGGTGCGTTGGCGTATTCGGGGGATATCTGCGCCCTTCTCGTGGCGGATGGTGGTCGGGATGGAGAGTCTTTTAGGCCAGCCCATCTGGTATGTCAATTTGAGTATCCAGACGAGTTTTCGGCCCGGAGATAGAGATTCCAGTGGTTCGTATTGCAGATGTCGAAGGGCTGGTTTCCGGCCGGTGGGGCATAAAAAAGGGCCGCCGGCTGATGCCGGCGGCCCCGTGCGTGGCTCGGAAGGGGGGTTAGGCCGGGGTCGTCCCCGAGGGTTCGGGCCCCGTAGCCAGGGACTTGAGCACGATGAGGCTCTCGATGATCATCCAGATTTCCAGCAGGAACACGGCCAGGCCGATGAAGAACAGCATCCAGTTGGCCTTGGCGTAGAAGGTTCCCAGGTTGATGACCATGGCCCAGCCCGTCATGACGACCATGAACACCAGGGGCAGGGCGGTGACGAAGGTGGGCATCTTCTTGCGCGCCAGATACACCGTGATCACCAACAACGCCATGGCGGCCATCAGCTGGTTCACGGTGCCGAACAGCGGCCACAGGGCCAGGGCTCCCTTGGTCACGGCCTCCTTGGCGAAGCCGTTGTGGAAGCAGACCAGCGCGGCCGAACCCACGGCGATGAGGGTCGCGCCCACGGGGGTGGCGGCGGCCTTGACGTTGTAGGCCTCGGCCAGCTCGGCCACCACGTAGCGCTGGATGCGGGTGGCGCTGTCCAGGGTGGTGGCGGCGAAGCTCACCAGGAACACGCCCATGATGGTCAGGGCGATCTCCACGGGGATGCCGTAGCTCTCCATGAGATTGGCCGAGCCTTCCACGAAGGCCTTGAGCTTGGCGCCCAGGCCGGCGGCGCTGGACCAGCTCGCATAGTGGGTGGTGAAGGCCTCCGGGCCCGTGAGCACGGTGCCGTCGGCCAGGTGCAGGCCCATGCCGATGCCCGCGCCCACGGCCACGATGACCAGGGTGGACAGGGCGGCCTCGGTGAGCATGGAGCCGTAGCCGATGAACTGGCAGTCGCGCTCGTTTTCGCACTGCTTGGCGCTGGTGCCCGAGCTGACCAGGGAGTGGAAGCCCGAGATGGCGCCGCAGGCGATGACCACGAACAGGAACGGGAAGATGGGCGGCGCGCCCGCCGGAGTCATGTTCACGGCCGGGGCCACGAAGGTCGGATGGGCCACCAGCGCGCCGATGCACAAGAGGCCCAGGGCCACCAGCAGCTGGTGCCCGTTGATGTAGTCGCGCGGCTGCAGCAGCGCCTGCACCGGCAGGGTGGAGGCGATGAAGGCGTAGACCAGCATGATCAGGACCCAGATCACGATGGGGTTCAGGCCGAACATCTCGGGCATCTTCAGGGGCACGTACGCGCCGATGATCACCGTGAGGTACATCAGGATCACGGCGGCGATGCCCAGGCCCGTGTGCCCGGCGCCCTTCTTGTAGATCAGGTAGCCCAGGGCCACGGCGATGGGCACCTCGAACCAGACCGGGATCACGGCGGCCGGGTACATGTTGAAGAGGATGCCGATGATCAGCGAGAACACCGCGATGACGATGAGCAACTCGAAGAAGATGATCAAGAGGAACAGGGTCCGCACCCTGGCGCTGATCAGGCTGGAGGCCACGTCGCCCACGGAGCGGCCCTTGTTGCGGATGCTGACCATGAGCGAGCCGAAGTCGTGCACCGCGCCCATGAGGATGGAGCCGAAAAAGACCCACAGCACCGCGGGCACCCAGCCCCAGATGATGGCGATGGCCGGGCCCACGATGGGCCCCAGGCCCGCGATGGAGGTGAAGTGGTGGCCGAACAGGACTTCCTTCTTGGTGGGGACGTAGTCCTTGTCGTCCTTGAGGGAGCAGCTGGGGCATTCCAGCGCGTCGTCCACCTTGAAGATTTTTTTGGACAGGAACCTGCCGTAGGTGTGGTAGGCCACGATATAGCCCACGAAGCACACCAGGGCGATGACGAGTGAGTTCATGCTACCCCTCCGGAAGTTGGATGGCCATCAGGTATATCTGCAATCAACAGTGCCGGGAAGGCACTGAATGATTCCAGTGTTCCTGCATGGATGGAGAGAGGGAGAGGGGGTTGTCCAGCTGTAACGTGAACCGTTGCGCGTCGCAGGCGCCGTGTCGTCGGATGCAGTGGCTCCATGCCTGGCGAACAGGCTCTGGCCCATTCTGCTCTGTTGCGTATGACAATGCGAAGGGACAGTCAATGATAAAGGACGGTTTCTTTGACCTTTCCTTGCGATCGGAGGCCGGGGCGACCGTTCAGCGTGGCAGGCCGTAGCGGCTCATGATGCGGTCGATGGAGCCGTCCTCGCGCATGGCGCGGATCACCTCGTCGAATCGGTCCAGCAGGCCGGCGGGGGCGCAGCCCTTACGGATCAGCAGGTGGAAGGGCTGGTAGGAGATCACGGCCCCGGTGGACACCTGCTCCACGCTGTCCTGGACCCCGGCCTCCCGGATGCCGGGCCAGGCGCTTTCGGGCCATTCGATGGCCAGGTCTCCGCGCCGCCCACCCAGCATCAGCCAGACGTTTTTCAGGGTCGGGGTCCGCAGGCAGGGGATGTCCGCGGACTCCACGAGCAGCCTGTTCCAGCCGTTGCCGGAATTGGTGACCACGGTGAAGCCCCCCTTCTTGATGTCGGGGATGCCCCGGATGGCGCGCAGCTCCTCCATGCGCGGATGCCCCGCGTAGGTAAACAGGTGCAGGGGCTTGAGATAGAAGGGCTCGTCGTGGGTCACGGTATAGGCGCTCCGTTCCGGCGTGGGCACGGTGACCAGGGCGTCCTGCCTGCCTTCGCGCACCAGGGCCTGGCAGCGTTGCCAGGGGTAGGGCGACCAGGCCAGGGGCACGCCCATGCGCGTCTCCAGAGCCTCGCTGATGATGTCGTGGAAGAAACCGTGCATGGCCCCGCCCTCGTCCCGCCAGAAATAGGGCCGGTATTCGGGAAAGGCCACGCGCAGGGGCTCCCGCGCCGCCAGGGGCGGGGCGGTCAGCGGGATCATGGCCGCTAGGGCGGCGGCGAACAGGGCGGGAAGCCTCATTTTCCTCATCCTGGCTCGTTGGCGGGGCTTCGCGCCCGGCGGCTGTCGGGGCGCGCCGGGCGTTGGTTTGGAGTGCTGATATGCTACTCCCGGTTTCGCCTTCTGTCGATATGCGGGGCGGCACGGTTTCTGTCGAGTCCTGCGAAGGGAGGGCGTGTGCCCGCTGCTCCGGATCGGGGTTTCCGTCAACACGAAAGTCCCGGGTTTTCCGATGCGGCGGTCGTGTCCAGAACATCCTTGATTTTGCCTTGCGAAAATGTAGGGTTTTGGGCATCGTCCATTGTTTTCCAGCGGAACTGCTGGGGTGTAGAGTGGAGAGTGAATTAAGACGTCGCCAATCATATGAGGAGGCATCATGAAAAGGTTCGCATTCATCCTGTTCGCCGCATTCCTGTGCGCGGCCCTGACGGTCCCCGCCTTTGCGGCCAAGCTCACCGTGGGCACCGACACCAACTTCCCGCCCTTCGAGTTCAAGGATCCGGCCAGCGGCAAGCACACCGGGTTCGACGTGGAATTGTGGGACGCCATCGCCAAGAAGATCGGCGCGGACTACGACCTGCAGCCCATGGACTTCAACGGCATCATCCCCGGCCTGCAGTCCGGCCAGCTGGACGCGGGCATCGCGGGCATCACCATCAAGCCCGAGCGCGCCAAGGTCGTGGACTTCTCCGACGGCTACTACAACGCGGGCCTGCTCGTGCTGGTGAAGAAGGACAACGCCGACATCAAGGATATGGAGTCCCTCAAGGGCAAGGTCGTGTCCACCAAGCTGGGCACCACCAGCGAGGACTACGTCAAGGCCCACGCCCAGGCCAAGGAAGTGAAGCTTTTTCCCAACAACGACGCCATGTTCATGGAGCTCATGGCCGGCGGCGCCGACGCCGTGGTCTTCGACTCCCCGGTCATCGCCGACTTCATGCGCAAGGCGGGCAAGGGCCAGGTCAAGGTGGTCGGCCCCCTGTACCAGGGCCAGTCCTACGGCATCGGCTTCCCCAAGGGCAGCGCCCTGGTGGCCAAGGTCAACGAGGCCCTCAAGGCCCTGAAGGCCGACGGCTCCTACCGCGAGCTGTACGTGAAGTGGTTCGGCACCGAGCCCAAATAGGCGCGGTTTCCTGATTCTTTCGGCCGGGGGCGGCCCTTCGCCCCCGGCGCATCCCCGATTTCGAGGCGCACATGGCTTTTCAGTTTGAACCGAGCGTGATGATGGACACCCTGCCCATGCTGGGGCGGGGCCTCAAGTGGACCATCGTCATCACCCTCGGCGGCCTGTCCCTGGGGTTCGTGCTCGGCGCGGCCGCCGGGCTCATGAAGCTGTCACGCGGCCTGTTCACCCGCAAGGTGGCCGGGGCCTACATCGAGACCATCCGGGGCACGCCCATGCTGGTGCAGGCCATGTTTTTGTATTTCGGCGTGCCCATGGCCCTGGGCATGCGCATCCCGCCCCTGGTGGCGGGCATCGTGGTCATCGCCGTGAACTCCGGGGCCTACATCGCGGAGATCGTGCGCGGGGCCGTGCAGTCCATCGACCGGGGGCAGGTGGAGGCCGGGCGCTCCATCGGCCTGAGCCGCGCCCAGACCATGGGCTACATCATCTGGCCCCAGGCTTTCCGGCGCATGATCCCGCCGCTGGGCAACCAGTTCATCATCAGCCTCAAGGACACCTCGCTTCTGGCGGTCATCGGCGTGGGCGAGCTCCTGCGCACCGGCCAGGAGATCGTGGCCGTGAATTTCCGGGCCTTCGAGGTCTACCTCACCGTGGGCCTGGTGTACCTGTGCATGACCATGGCCATCGCCTACGGCCTGCGCAGGCTGGAGAACCGTCTGGCCAGCCGATCCCGCTAGGAGTTTCGCCATGATCCATATCCAGAATCTGCACAAGAATTTCGGGGACCTGGAGGTCCTCAAGGGCGTGGACCTGCACGTGGCAGCGGGCGAGGTGGTCTGCATCATCGGGCCCTCGGGCTCGGGCAAGTCCACGGTGCTGCGCTGCATCAACCGCCTGGAGGCGCCCACATCGGGCCGCGTGGTGGTGGACGGCCACGACATCACCGACCCGGCCACGGACATCAACATGGTGCGCACCGAGGCGGGCATGGTCTTCCAGCAGTTCAACCTCTTCCCGCACATGACCGTGCTGGACAACGTGACCCTCGGGCCTGTGAAGGTGCGCAAGATTTCCCGGGCCGAGGCCGAGGACAACGGCCGCAAGCTCCTGGCCAAGGTCGGCCTGGCGGAAAAGGCCGGGGCCTACCCGGACCAGCTGTCCGGCGGCCAGAAGCAGCGCGTGGCCATCGCCCGGGCCCTGGCCCTGCAACCCAAGGTGATCCTCTTCGACGAGCCCACCAGCGCCTTGGACCCCGAACTCGTGGGCGAGGTGCTGGAGGTCATGAAGAAGCTGGCCCGCGAGGGCATGACCATGGTGGTGGTGACCCACGAGATGGGCTTCGCCAAGGAGGTCGCCGACCGGGTGCTCTTCGTGGACCAGGGCGTGATCCAGGAGCAGGGCCCGCCCCACGAGTTCTTCGGCAACCCCGCGAACCCCAGGTTGCGGGATTTTCTGGGCAAGGTCGTCGCCCACTAGCGGGTTGCCCCAAGCAGCACGTCTGCCGCGTCGCTTAGCGGCTTCGCTGCCGCGAAAACCACAACCCTTCGCGTACTGCCCGTACGCGAGGGGTTGTGGTTTTCTTGCGCTTTGCATCCGCCATTTGGAGGCAGCCTGAGCGCAAAAAATCGTTTCGGGCCTAATGTTCCCCCGGGGGCGGCCGATACGAGAGGAAGAGACGGTAAGTTGTGCCCTCTTGCCGCGCCGGTTGCGTCCCCGAGCCGGGCGTGGCATTCTGGAGCCGAGGCGGAACCGTTCAAACCCAAGCGAGTGGAGCCTATGCCTTTTTTGAGCGCCGGCGGCCCGAGCGTGGCCTCCCAGTCCACGGTGACCAACAGCGGCACCAAGATGACCAAGGCCACCCTGCGGGACAAGGTGGCCAACGGCATGGAACTGACCGTGTCCGACGCCACGGCCGCGTCCTATATGTGGTCCCGGGAGGTCGGCACCCAGTATCCCAGCATCCTGGACCTGCCGCGCCGCAGCCCCATCGCCGCGGAGCACCTTCTGGGCCTGATCCGCAACCTGCGGACGTAGCCCCCGTTTCCCGCCCCCCGCACCCCTGACCACGGCCGCTTCGCGCGGCCAGGGATTCCCCATGCTCAGTTCCACGCAGATTGAAGAATACGCCCGGATCATGCTCTGGGCCCTGGACGCATCCAGGCCCGAACCCGTGGCCCCGGGCCAGGCCGTGCTGGTGCGTTTCGACGCTCCGGGCATGGAGTTGGCCGAGGCCGTGCACCGCGCCCTGGTGGAGCGCCGCGTGAACCCCGTGGTACGCCAGAACCGCACCAGCGTCATGGAGCGCGACTTCTACCTCGCGGCCTCGCCCAAGCAGCTGGCCTTCGTGCCCCCGGGCACGCGGGAGCTGTACGAGGCCGTGGCCGGGTCCATCCACGTGCTCGCGCCCAGGGAGCTGACCCACCTGGCCGACGCCGACCCCATGGACATCGCCGCGGCCGCCCGGGCGCGCAAGCCCTTCCGGGACATCCTGGACCGGCGCGAACTGGCCGGGGAGTTCTCCTGGACCCTGTGCCTGTATCCCACCCTGGGGCTGGCGGAGAAGGCCGGGCTGGACCTGGACGAATACGCCCGCCAGGTGGCCAGGGCCTGCTATCTGGACCGGCCCGAGCCCCTGGGGGAGTGGAAGAGGACCATGCGCGAGGTGCGCGAGCTGCGGGCCTGGCTGGACGCCCTGCCCGTGCGCTCCCTGCGCGTGGAGTCCGAGCATGTGGACCTGGAGGTCACGCCCGGGGAATCCCGGCGCTGGGAGGGCCTCACGGGCCACAACATCCCCAGCTTCGAGCTCTATCTCTCCCCGGACTGGCGCGGCACGCGCGGGGTGTACTACGCGGACCAGCCGTCCTTTCGGGGCGGGAATCTGGTGCGCGGGGTGCGCCTGGAGTTCGTGGACGGACGGGTGGTGGACGCTTCGGCCGAGCAGGGCGGGGGCTTTCTCGCGGCCCAGCTGCGCACGGACGAGGGCGCTTCGCGCCTGGGCGAGTTCTCCCTCACGGACCGCCGCTTCTCGGGCATCGACCGCTTCATGGCCATGACCCTGTTCGACGAGAACTACGGCGGCGAATTCGGCAACTGCCACGTGGCCATCGGCGCGTCCTATCCCTCCACCTACGCGGGGGACGCGTCGGAGCTGGACGACGCGCGCATGCGCGAGCTGGGCTTCAACACCTCGGCCCTGCACTGGGACCTGGTGAACACCGAGCCCAAGACCGTCACCGCCCGCCTGGCCGGGGGCGAGACGCGGGTCATCTACGAGAACGGCGAATTCAGGAACTGAGGCCCCGGGCCCCGTCCGCCTAGTCCTTGGTCCCGTTGCAGTGGCGGTAGACCAGCACCTGCACCGTTTCGCGCACCACCAGGCCCTCCTTGATGATGGCGTTGATCCTGGGCAGGAAGGCGTCGATTTTGGCCGGCGAATCCACGATTTGCGTCATGATGGGCAGGTCCTCGGACAGGCGCAGGATCTTGGTGGTGTGCACCAGGCTGTTGGCCCCGAAGCCGGAGATGCCGCGCAGCACCGTGGCCCCGGCCAGGCCGTTCTTCCTGGCGTCCTCCACGATGACCTCGTGCACGGGCCGGCCCTCGAACAGGTCTTGCTCGCCGCTGTAGATGGTCAGCCGTTCGGCTTCCTGGGGATTCTTGATCTGGCAGCTATCGGCGATGGACATGGGAAACTCCTTTTAGGATGCGTATCGGGCCAGCGCCAGGCCCGCGAACACCAGGACCAGGCCCGCGACGTTCTGACCCACCATGTTCAGGAGGGCGTAGGCCCATTGTCCGGCCCGCAAGAGGCCCGCGCTTTCGAAGGCGTATGTGGAGAAGGTGGTGAAGGCGCCCATGAAGCCCGTGAGCACCAGCAGCCGCGCCTGGGGCCCCAGGACGGCGCGGTTCTCGGCCAGGCCCCAGATGAACCCGAAGAGCAGGCAGCCCAGGGCGTTGACCGTGAAGGTGCCGAAGGGGAAGGAGCTGCCGGCCAGGCGCTGGGCCCAGCCCGCCACGAGATAACGGGCCAGGGCTCCGCAGCCCCCGCCCAGGACGACGAAGAGAAGCTTCTGCAAAACACGTTTCCTTTGGCGTCGTTGCGGTCCGGGGCGCGAGGGTCTATCCTGCCGGGGACAGGAGGTGCGGCCATGCCCATGGAGACGGAACTCAAATACCTTGATGCGGACCTGGACGCCGTGCGCAGCAGCCTACATGCTTTGGGTGCGGATTTCCAGGCCCGCCGCTTCGAGACCAACGAGGTCTTCGACGACGCGAAGAAAAGCCTTTCCGGGCGTGGGGTTCTGGTGCGCCTGCGCAGCGACGGCCGCAATATCCTGACCCTCAAGCAGCCCCCGGACGAGCCCGTCCCCCAGGGGGTCAAGGCCATGCTGGAGGAGGAGACGCAGGTGGACGACCCCTGGGCCGTGCGCGCGCTGTTCACCGCCCTGGGCCTCAGGCGGGCCTTCAGCTACGAGAAGCTGCGCGAGGAGTGGGAGTACGGGGGCTGCCACATCTGCCTGGACCACCTGCCCTTCGGGGACTTCGTGGAGATCGAGGGCGAGCCCGAAGCCCTGCGGGCCGCGGCCCGGGATCTGGGCCTGGACGCCCTGGAAACTTCCACGGCCAACTACCACCAGCTGAACAGGGAGCACCGGGCCCGCCTGGGCCTGCCCCACGAGGACGGCTTCGCCTTCGATCCGGACGAGGCCGAACGCCTGCGCGCGTGAGAGCGCAACCGGTCCGCATCTGGACAAATTCCGCGCCGGTCTTAGCATAAGAGCGTGTCGGGGCCGTTTTCACTTTACCTGCCCGGGCGATTTACGTATCGTGAACATACTGGCGGAACCCTTTCCCCGCCTAGGCGGAGAAAGGTTCCGGGAACAAGGAGGAACCAGTGGCGGATCCTTTCGCGCGGCCCGGGGAGCCCGGCGT
The DNA here is from genome assembly GCF_054819825.1 of Desulfocurvus sp. DL1XJH-121. Lineage (NCBI taxonomy): Bacteria > Pseudomonadati > Thermodesulfobacteriota > Desulfovibrionia > Desulfovibrionales > Desulfovibrionaceae > Desulfocurvus > Desulfocurvus sp. DL1XJH-121. Next base: position 94,120 of record NZ_JBTVWW010000010.1, on the reverse strand, counting down.
CTACATAGAGGACGAGGTCCGCGAGCCGCGCAAGTACAAGGTGCTGCTGCACAACGACGACTACACCACCATGGAGTTCGTCGTGAAGGTTCTCAAGACCGTGTTTTCCAAGACGGAAGCCGAGGCCATGGACGTCATGCTCAAGGTCCACAACGAGGGTGTCGGCGTCTGCGGAATCTACACGGCTGAGGTGGCGGAGACCAAGGTCGCCCTGGTGCGGCAGATGGCCGGCCGCGAAGGGTTTCCCCTCAAGTGCACCATGGAAGAGGTATAGATGCTCTCGAAGCGCCTGGAAAACGTGCTCGGTTCGGCTGTCAAGGAAGTCAAGCGACGCAACCATGAATACCTGACCCTGGAGCACCTGCTGTACGCCCTGCTGCTTGAGGAGGCGGGCCGCGACATCATGGTCAACTGTGGTGTCAACGTCATCCGGCTCAAGCATCAGTTGGAGCGGTTCTTCATCGACCACATGGAGATCCTGCCCGACGACTCCTCCACGGAGGTGGTGCAGACCCTGGGAGTGCAGCGCGTGTTGCAGCGCGCCATCCTCCAGATCCAGAGCGCGGGCCGCGACGAGGTCCGCGTGGGCGACGTGCTGGCCGCCCTGTTCGAGGAGGAGGACTCCTACGCGGTGTACTTCCTGCGTTCCCACGGGGTCACGCGCCTGGACGTCCTGGACTACATTTCCCACGGCGGCGGCAAGGAGCCCCGCTCCGGATGGGACGCCCCGGGCCTGCCCGGCAAGCCCGCGTCCGCGCCCGAGGCCGAGCGCCCCGGCGTGGAGGGCGGCGGCATGCTGGAGCAGTTCACCACGGACCTCACCGAGCGCGCGCGGGAGGGCGGCATCGACCCCCTCATCGGCCGCGGCCACGAGATCGGCCGCGCCGTGCAGGTGCTCTCGCGCCGACGCAAGAACAATCCCCTGTTCGTGGGCGACCCCGGCGTGGGCAAGACCGCCCTGGCCGAGGGCCTGGCCCTGCGAATCGTGGAGGGCAAGGTCCCCGAGGACTTCCGCCAGGCCCGCATCTTCGCCCTGGACATGGGCGCCATGCTGGCCGGGACCAAGTACCGGGGCGACTTCGAGGCCCGCATGAAGGGCGTCATCAAGGAACTGGTGGCCATTCCCGGGGCCATCCTCTTCGCCGACGAGATCCACACCATCGTGGGCGCGGGAGCCACCACCGGCGGCACCATGGACGCCTCCAACATCCTGAAGCCCGTGCTCCAGTCCGGAGAGATGCGCTGCATCGGCTCCACCACCTACGAGGAGTACAAGAACCATTTCGAGAAGGACCGCGCCCTGTCGCGCCGGTTCCAGAAGATAGACGTGCCCGAGCCCTCGGTGGACGAGACCTTCGAAATCCTCAAGGGCCTGGCCCCGTACTATGAGAAGCACCACGGCGTGCACTACACCTCCGGGGCCCTGCGCTCGGCGGCCGAGCTGTCGTCCCGCCACCTGGCGGACCGCTTCCTGCCGGACAAGGCCATCGACGTCATCGACGAGGCGGGCGCGGCCTACAAGCTGCAACCCCGCCGCCGCAAGGCCGACGACATCCGGCCCACGGACATCGAGAAGGTCATCGCGCGCATGGCGCGCATCCCCGTGGACCGTATCACCACCACGGACCGCGAGCGCCTGCGCGAACTGGGCGAAACCCTCAGGGAGCAGGTCTTCGGCCAGGACGAGGCCGTGGGCATCGTGGCCCAGTCCATCAAGCGCGCCCGCGCCGGGCTCCGGCAGCAGGGCAAGCCCACGGGCAGCTTCCTGTTCGTTGGCCCCACGGGCGTGGGCAAGACCGAGCTGGCCCGCCAGCTGGCCCAGTGCCTGGGCGTGAACTTCGTGCGCTTCGACATGAGCGAATACATGGAGAAGCACGCGGTCTCGCGGCTCATCGGCGCGCCTCCGGGCTACGTGGGCTTCGACCAGGGGGGCCTGCTCACCGACGCCATCCGCAAGAATCCGTACACCGTCCTGCTCATGGACGAGATCGAGAAGGCGCACCCCGACGTCTTCAACATCCTCTTGCAGGTCATGGACTACGCGACGCTTACGGACAACAACGGCCGCAAGGCCGACTTCTCCCACGTGATCCTGCTCATGACCTCCAACGTGGGGGCCTGGGAGGCCAGCGGCAAGGCCTCCATGGGCTTCGCGGGCTCCAAGTACGAGGACCGCTCGGACAAGTGCCTGCAGGCCGTGGAAAAGGTCTTCAGCCCCGAGTTCCGCAACCGCCTGGACGGGGTGGTCTCCTTCTCCAACCTGACCCCCGACGTCATGGGCCGCATCGTGGACAAGTTCATGGACGACCTCAACGCGCGCATGGCCGAGAACCGCGTGTCCGTGCGCCTCACGCCCGGCGCGCGGGCCTGGCTGGCCGAAGAGGGCTACGACAACGCCTTTGGCGCGCGGCCCCTGGCGCGGCTGATCCGCAAGGAGATCGAGGACCCCCTGGCCGACGAGCTGTTGTTCGGGTCCCTGGTCTCGGGCGGCGAGGTTGTGGTGGAGGCCCCGCGCGGCAAGAAGGGCGGCAAGAAGGGCGGCAAGCCCCGGTTCAGGCTGCCCGGCCAATAGGCGGGCGGGTTTTTCAAAAACCAGCGGCGCGGGCGGCCAGCCGTCCGCGCCGCTTTCGTTGCGGACCTTTTGATGCCCCTGGAATACATTCCCCCGGGTTCCCTGTGGTTCCCCGACCCCGAGCGGGGCGGGCGCGACGGGCTCTTGGCCTTTGGCGGGGACCTGGCCGTGCGCACCCTGGTGCTGGCCTATTCCAAGGGCCTGTTCCCCTGGTACGGCCCGGGAGACCCCATCCTCTGGTGGTCGCCGGACCCTCGCCTGGTGCTTGCGCCCGACGAGCTGCACGTGCCCCGGTCCCTCAGGCGGGTGGTCAATTCAGAGCGCTACGAGATCACGCTGGATACGGCTTTCCCGGACGTGATCCGGGGTTGCGCCACGGCTCCGGGGCGCGGGATCGAGGGCACCTGGCTGCTGCCGGAGATGATCGCGGCCTACGAGGCCCTGCACCGCGCCGGGTTCGCCCACAGCGTGGAGGCCCGCCTGGACGGCGAACTGGTGGGGGGGCTGTACGGCGTGGCCGTGGGCCGGGCCTTTTTCGGGGAGTCCATGTTCTTCCGCGCGCCCGACGCCTCCAAGGTGGCCTTCGTCTGGCTGGCGCGGCTGCTCGGGGACTGGGGCTACGGCATGATCGACTGCCAGCAGACCACCGGGCACCTGTTGCGCTTCGGCGCGCGCGAGGTCCCGCGTTCGGAGTTCCTGGAGCGCCTGGCCGTGTTGCGCGGCGTGTTTCCGGACGCCGGGTCCTGGACAGTGCCCGAGCGTTTTAAACCTCTTTGAGGGTTTCCCACGATCGCCCCGGTGTGGTACAGGGCCGGTTCCCGGCCGCGCCGGGGAACGGCCGTTGCCTAGTGTTCTTTCTTATATTTTTAATAATTCGAACCAGTTCATGAATCGGGAGAAAACGCCAATGCGCGGTATTTGCATCTGTCTTGTTCTGGCCCTGGGGCTGATGTCGGCTGCCCCGGCCTTGGCCGCCGACGCGGGCCCGGCCGTCCGGCTGGAGGCCCGCGCGGGCGTCGCCGCCCCGGCGGACTTCGACGACCGCGACGGCGGGGTCTCGGTGGCGCGCGCCGGGGTTTCCGCTTTCGTGGACCGCTTTCGCCTGGACTACGACCTGCGTACCTACCATTGGGACGACGGTGGCGAGCTGCCCCTGGGCGGCGGCTCGGACGAGCCCTGGGACAGCCTGCATTCCCTGGCCCTGTCCGCGCAGGGCGGCGGCCACCTGGGGGGCGCGTGGGGCTGGTTCTGGACCGCCCGGGGCGGCGCGGCCTGGGAGGAGGAGATGGACGACGCCTTCAGCGCGGCCGCCGGAGGCGGCGTGAGCTACGCCCTGGGCCGGGACCTGAGCCTGCGCGCCGGGGGCGTGCTCGCCCTGGGCCCCCTGGGCTGGAAGGCGCTGCCCTTGGCGTCCCTGGCCTGGCGCGAGGGCGCGGAGCAGGGCTTTTCCGCAGGCCTCGGCCTGCCCGGCAGCCACGTGACCTATCGCTTCGATTCGGCCTGGGCCCTGCGCCTGTCCGGGACCATGGAGGACGGGGTCTGGCGGCTGGCAGACGACAGCGCCGTGGAGCGCAAGGGCTACCTCCGGGAGTCGGGCATCCGCGCCGGGCTCTACGCCCTGTGGTCGCCCCTGGAGAACCTGGACCTGCGCTTCGGCCCGGAATGGACCTTCGCCCGCTCCATGAGCGTGTACAACGACGACGGGGAAAAGCGGAGTTCCTACGGCCTGGGCTCCGCCCTGGGCGCGTCCGCAACCCTGGGCTACCGCTTCTAACCCCGGCCCGCAGCAATCAAAAAGGCCCCCCGCCGAGAGGCGGGGGGCCTTTCATTTTAAGGGAAAGGGCGGTTGGCTAAGTTTCACAAGGTTGCCGTGCGCAGGCCGCTCAAAAATAGTGAGATGCAAGGCGCAAGAAAAAATCAAGACCGAAGCGTACTCCCCGTACGCGAGGTTTTGATTTTTTCGCAGCAACGCAGCAGATCGCTGTTTTTCAGCGGCCTGCGTCAGCGGTTGGTGAGGCGGGCGATGGCCGTGAGCACCACGTTCATGTCCGCCAGGGGCTTGATGAACACGTCGTCGTAGGTGACGCCCACCTCCCGAAGCTCTTGGGGCAGCTTGTAGTTGGTGGATCCGGTGTGGACGATGAACTTGGTGTCCGGGCTGACCTTGTGGGCGCGGACGATGAATTCGCTGCCCGCCATGCCCGGAAGGCGCATGTCGATGATGCCCACCTGAACGGAGTTTTCGGCCAGGATGCTCAAGGCCTTTTCCCCGTTGCTGGCCGTCAGGGGCGTGAGCCCCTCGTCCTCAAGGAACGCCTCCAGGTTTTCTCGAACCATCTGTTCGTCGTCCAGAACGAGAATGGTGATTCCGGTCAAATCCGTCATGGCCGTCTCGGTCCGTTTGAGTTTCCATTGCCGCCGCTGATACGCCTGGGGGCCCGTCGGCACTGCCCTGACTTGCGGTCGGTTGCAGTTTCTTTGGTCGGACTGACCCTTGTATACCAAAAAGTATCGTCACAGTGAACAGAAAAACAATTTGGTTCGGCTGCATTCGGAAACGGGATGGCCCGGACGGGGCGGGCAGGGGGACGATCCTCCCGCAGCCCGTGCTTTGCGGGGCTTTATCCGTTTCGCCGCGTTTCGGATCGACATGAAATAGTCACCGGATTTCCATGCGCGCGACCATTCGCCCGGCCGGGATTGGGCTAACGCATCGGCATGAAGGTCGGCGGGCGCTGCGGCGCAGGGCGTTTTTCGCGCCTCCCGCCGCCGAAAGAACCATCAGGAGATTGTGACATGTTGGAGGCCGTGAGGGGATTCGGCTCCGGGCTATTCGCCAGGGACCAGGCTGGACAGGCGCAGGAGGACGGGAACAAGGGCTCGCAGCTGTCGTTCATGCGACCGGGAGGCCGGGAGCGCATCGAGGCCTTCCTGGACACCGGAAGCGTCATGGCGCTGTTCTACGTGGAGGTGGAGAACTTCCAGGTCTTCAACGACATCTACGGCAGCCTGGCCGGGAACCGCATCCTGGCCGCCGTGGACGAGGAGCTGAAGAACCTGCGGGTGGAGCTCCTGGGCGGCTGCCGCATTCATTTCCTGGAACGCCTGGAGCCCGGGCGCTTCCTGCTGTTGTGCGGGGACGCGGGCTGGGAGCAGAAGCAGCTGGGCGACCTGGTGCTCAGCCTGCGCCTGAAGCTCAAGAGCCGCGTCAAGCAGGAGGCCCTGAACCTGAGCGGCCAGGGCCTGAACGTCCTGGCCGGGTACGGGGCCTTCAGGCGGGTGGAGACCAGCCTGGAGGACACGGTGTACGCCGCCCTGTCCGACGCCAGGCGCGTGGCCGCCGGGCTTCTGGACGTGAGCAAGCTCGCCCTGCTGCGGGAATTTCGCGAGATCGTGGGCGGCGAGGCCCTGCAGCCCGTGTTCCAGCCCATCGTCAGCCTGGACAACGGCGGCATCAAGGCCTGGGAGGCCCTGACGCGCGGCCCCGTGGACTCGCATTTCCATTCCCCGGCCGTGCTCTTCGACTTCGCCGAGGAGGTGGACCAGGTCTTCGCCCTGGAGCGCTGCTGCCGCGAAGGGGCCATCACCCGCCTGGGCACCCTGGGCCAGGACCAGTGCCTGTTCCTCAACGTGCACCCCAGGACCCTGGTGGACCCGGATTTCAGCTCCGGGGAGACCGCCGCGCTTCTGGGGCAGGTGGGCCTCACGCCCCAGGACGTGGTCCTGGAGATCACCGAGCGCCACAGCGTGCGCGATTTCGAGCTCTTCCACCGCACCCTGGACCACTACCGCAGCCAGGGCTTCAAGGTGGCGGTGGACGACGTGGGCACGGGCTATTCCGGGCTCTGGACCATCGCCAACATCCGCCCGGACTACCTGAAGGTGGACATGTCCCTGGTGCGCGGCATCAACCACGACCCGGTGAAGCGCGCGCTGCTCGAAACCCTGGTCACCTTCTCGGACAACATCGGCTGCAGCCTCATCGCCGAGGGCATCGAGAGCGAGGGCGAGCTCATCAGCCTGATGCGCATGGGCGTGCACTACGGCCAGGGCTTTTTCCTGTCCCGGCCCGGGAACCCCAAGCCTGGCCTGTCCCCGGAGGTGCAGCGGCTGTTCTCGCGCTCGGGCAGGCCCGTGCGCGGGGACCGGGGCATCGTCTCGCCCCTCAAGGAGCTGCTTGACGACGTGCCCCACGTCTCGCCCGAATGCACCGTGGCCGAGGTCAAGGAGCTGCTCAGGGGCGCCGGGCCCATGGGCTCCGCCGTGGTGGTGGACAACAACCGGCCCATGGGTCTGGTCATGCGCCACCACCTGGACCGGGCCCTGTCCTCCCAGTACGGGGTGGCCCTGTACCTGAACCGGCCCGTGAGCCTGATCATGGATCCCTCGCCCCTGTACGCCGAGAGCACCCTGCCCGTGGAGAACGTGGCCCGCGAGGCCATGAAGCGGCCCAAGGACAAGGTCTTCGACCACATCGTGGTCACGGAGCGGGGGCTGCTCTCCGGGGTGGCCTCGGTGCAGGGCATCATGGGCGTCATCGCCACGGCCCAGGTGGAGATGGCCAAGGGCGCCAACCCCCTCACCGGACTGCCGGGCAACGTGGTCATCGAGCTGGATCTGGAGCGCCGCTGCAACACGGGCGACGCCTTCGCCATCATCTATGCCGACCTGGACAACTTCAAGGTCTACAACGACACCTACGGCTTCAAGAACGGCGACCAGATCATCAAGCTCATCGCCACGGTCATGCAGTGGGCCGTGCGCCGCCACGGCGACTCCAGCAAGGATTTTCTGGGCCACATCGGGGGCGACGACTTCGTGGCCATGTGCAGCCCGGAGCGCGCCGAGCGCATCTGCCAGGGCGTGATCCGCTGCTTCAAGCGCCTGGTGCGCGGGTTGTACACCCCGGCGGACCGGGAGCGGGGCTGGATCGAGGCCAGGGGCCGCGACGGCAAGGTCCAGCAGTTCCCCCTGGTGTCCGTGTCCCTGGCCGTGGTGGATTGCCGGGGCCTGTGCGACCTCTCCCTCCTGGGGCACCGCGCCGCGGAGATGAAGAAGTACGCCAAGGGCATCCAGGGCAACTCCTTCGTGCGCGACCGCCGGGGCGTCATCGGCCATGTGCCGGGCGAGGACGGCGGGGAGGAATCGGAAGGAGAGGGGAGGGAGGACATGTCCGCGTCCCCGCCCTGCCTGTGCGTTCCGCCCGCGCCCGGAGTGGAGAGCGTCGCCTAGGCCCGTCCGCCGGGGGCTTGCCCCGGCTCCCGCCTGGACACGTTCGCCGTGATCCGGTAGATAACCCTATTATGCGAAAGTCTGTTCGGAAGGCCTGGCCGCGCCTTGTCTGCGGCGTTTTGCTGGCCGCGCTCGCCCTGGGCGCGCCGCCGCCGTCGGCCGCCGCCGAGGCGCAGCGGGTCTACACGGTGAGCTACGACCCGGGCGCGCGCATCCACGTGCTGGTGCGCGACCGGCTCATGGCCGTGTACGGCCGGGTCGGGCTGAACGTCAGCTTCCTGCCCATGCCCCACAAGCGCTCCCTGCACTGCGCGAACGCCGGCCAGGTGGACGGCGAGGCCGGGCGGGTCTCGAACATCTGCAAGGCCTATCCCGACCTGCGCCGCGTGGACGTGCCCGTGGCCCGTATGGTGGGCGTGGCCTACGTGCTGCGCGGCAGCGGCATCGGCGGCTATGCCGACCACCTCCTGGACTCCGCGCGGGTGGGCTGCGTGCAGGGGGTGCTCTGGACCGAGAAGCTGCTGGCCGGGCGGCCCGCCACCCTGGTCAAGGATTACGAGGGCCTGTTCGATCTCCTGCTGCGCGGCCGCGTGGACATGGTCCTGGGCTCCCGCTACAGCTCGCGGTCCGTTCTCTCCAGGCTGGAGCAGGGGGCCGGGGACGTGCGGGAGCTGCGGCCCGTGATCAACGACACCTATCTCTACCATTACGTGCACAAGAAGAACGCGGCCCTGATCCCGCTGCTGGAGCGGACCTTGCGCCAGCTCTGGAGGGAAGGGCGCTGGGACGACCAGGACGCCAAAGTGCCCGTGGATTCCCTCCAGCCTTAGAGCCCGCCCGCGCCATTCATCCCCGCCGCCCCGTCATGGACAAACGCGTTGCATTGCTCTATGCCTTGCGGTCACGTGTGCTGGAAAATCGATTTTTGGAGGCATAATGAGCAAGACCGTCTACTACATCGAGGGCGACGGCATCGGACCGGAAGTCTGGGCCGCAGCCAAGCCCGTGCTGGACGCCGCCGTGGCCAAGGCCTGCGGCCCGGGCGAGGCCATCGACTGGGTGGAGCTGCTGGCCGGGGAGAAGGCCTTTGCCGAGACCGGCGAATATCTGCCCCAGGCCACCCTGGACGCCCTGTCCGGGGCCGAGCTGGCCATCAAGGGCCCCCTGACCACCCCCGTGGGCAAGGGCTTCCGCAGCCTGAACGTGACCCTGCGCCAGACCCTGGACCTCTACGCCTGCATCCGGCCCATCCGCTACTACGAGGGCGTCCAGTCCCCGGTGAAGCGGCCCCAGGACGTGGACATGATCGTGTTCCGCGAGAACACTGAGGACGTGTACGCGGGCATCGAATACGCCTCCGCCACCCCCGAGGCCCAGCGGCTCATCGCCTTTTTGCGCGACGAGATGGGCGCCAACGTGGACCCGTCCGCCGGGGTGGGCATCAAGCCCATGACCGCCCGCTGCTCCAAGCGCCTGGTGCGCAAGGCCCTGGCCTACGCCGTGGCCCAGGGCAAGCCCAGCGTGACCATGTCCCACAAGGGCAACATCATGAAGTTCACCGAGGGAGCGTTCCGCGCCTGGGGCTACGAGGTTGCCGCCGAGGAGTTCGCGGACACGGTGATGACCGAGGAGGAGGCCGCCAAGGGCGGCGCCAAGCCCGTGGTCATCAAGGACCGCATCGCCGACGCCATGTTCCAGAACGTGCTCATGTACCCCAAGGATTACAGCGTCATCGCCACCACCAACCTGAACGGCGACTACCTGTCCGACGCCCTGGCCGCGCAGGTGGGCGGGCTGGGCCTGGCCCCGGGCATGAACATGTCCGACGGCCTGGGCTTCTTCGAGGCCACCCACGGCACCGCCCCGACCATCGCGGGCCAGGACAAGGCCAACCCCGGCAGCGTGACCCTGTCCGGCGCGCTCCTGTTGGAGCACGCGGGCCTGGGCGAGGCCGCCAAACTGGTGCACGCGGCCGTGGACAAGGCCGTGGCCGGACGCCGCGTGACCATCGACCTGGCCTCCCAGATCGAGGGCGCCGAAGTGGTTGGCTGCAAGGAGTTCGGGGAGATCATCCTTTCGAACCTCTAACGGCCGTTGAAAAACAGCGATCTGCGGCGTCGCTACGCTGCTGCGGAAAATCCAAACCCTCGCGTACGGGGAGTACGCGTCGGCCTTGAATTTCCCTTGCGCCTTGCATCTCACTATTTTTGAACGGCCTGCACCCAAGCTGGAGCGGCTTTCAGAAAACTCTGTAAGGCCTTCCTTCCCTGCCTTTCGAGCCCCCGCGCGGAATCCGCGCGGGGGCTTTTTCGTGACGTTTTTAGTCAAGGGTTACGGTCCTGTGGACTTTGCGTGACGTCTGGCCCGCCCCCCTTTTTTTTTATCCAAATTTACATACGTTCGGTGGCTGAACATTTGTGCGCGCCCTGCGGCGCGCCTCGGGAGGCCATGTGAACAAGGAACTGGAAAGGGACGAGGCCCTGAAGGCCAGGGTGGCCTGGGCCTACTACAACGAGGGCCTGACCCAGGCCCAGATAGCCAAGCGCATCGGCATCAGCCGGGTGCGGGTGAACCGGCTTTTGCAGCACTGCCGCGAGGTGGGGCTGGTGCAGGTGTCCATCAACTCCGGGCTTTCGGCCTGCGCCGGGCTGGAATTCGACCTGGAGCGGGCCTTCGGCTTGCGGCGGGCCGTGGTGGTGCCCACCCCCGAGGACCCGGGGGCGCTCTACAAGGCCGTGGGCGAGGCCGCGGCCGGATACGCCGCCGCCGCCCTGGAGGAGGGCCAGGCCCTGGGCCTGGGCTGGGGCGCGACCCTGCACGGCAGCCTGGGCGGGGTTCCCTACTACAGCGGCACGCGGGACAACACGGTGGTCTCCCTGTTCGGGGGGCTGCCCGTGAGCATCGCCACCAACCCCTATTCCATCGCCTCGGAATACGCCAAGCGCCTGCGCGCGGCCAAGTGCCTGTACATCGCCGCGCCCATGTACGCGCCGTCCGTGGAGATTTGCGGGGTGCTGCGCGCCCAGGCCGGGTTCTCCGAGGTGCACGAGCAGGCGGCGCGCGTGGACGTGGCCCTGGTGGGTTGCGGCGACATGACCGCCGCCTCCACCAACGTGGTCCTCGGGGCCCTGTCCCCGGAGGAGGGCCGGGCCCTGCACGACGCCGGGGCCGTGGCCGAGATCTTCGGGCATTTCATCGGCGAGGACGGGGAGGTCGTGGACCACGAGGTCAACGCCCGCTTCACCGGGCCGACCATGGAATCCCTGCGCTCCATCCCCATGACCATCGTGGTGGCGGGCGGCCCGCAGAAGACTTCGGCCCTGAGGGCCATGCTGCGCGGGCGCTACGCCACGGTGCTGGTCACGGACGAGGATTCGGCCAGGGCGGTGCTGGCATGAGCGGCGCGCAGACCGTGGCCGGAGTGCTCTGGGACATCGACGGCACCCTGATCCTCACCGAGGACCTGCACTTTCGCACGATCCTGGATTTCTGCGCCTCGCGCGGGGTGGTCCTGACCCCCGCGGACAACGCCGCGCTCCTGGGCAAGACCATGCCCGAGAAGTGGCGGCACCTGCGCGACGCGCACCGCATCCCCGACACCCTGGACGCCTTCCGCTACGCCTGTCTGTTGACCTACCGCCGGGGCCTGCCGGGCTGCGCGCACAGGCCCGGGCCCCTGTCCGTGCTGCACGCGGCCCACGCCCGGGGCCTGGCCCAGGGCTGCGTGTCCAACGGCGACGCCCAGGTGGTGGACGCCAACCTGGAGGCCCTGGGCATCGGGTCCATGGTGCGCTTCGCCCTGCACTGCGGGGACTACGGCCGGGGCAAGCCCGATCCCGAGCCCTACGCCCTGGCCTGCGAGCGCCTGGGCCTGGACCCCGGGCGTTGCCTGGCGGTGGAGGATTCCGCCGTGGGCGTGCTCGCCGCGGCGCGCGCCGGGCTCACCGTGGTGGCCTGGCCCGACCCCGTGCACGGGCCCCTGGACGCCGATTTCTCGTCCGCCGACTACGTGGTCGGCTCCCTGAACGATTTCCCCCTGCATTTGCTGGGGCTTGCAATCACCGAACTGGAGGTGCGCCATGAGAATAGAAGTCCGGAATCTGTGCAAGCGCTTTGACGAGCACGAGGCCCTGAGGGACGTGGGCTTCAGCGTGGAGAGCGGCCAGCTGCTGGTGGTGCTCGGCCCCTCGGGCTGCGGCAAGTCCACGCTGCTGCGCCTGCTGGCCGGGCTGGACCGGCCCGACTCGGGCGGCATCCTTTTCGGCGGCAGGAACGTCACGGCCCTGCCCCCGGCCCAGCGCGGCTTTTCCATGGTCTTCCAGAGCTACGCCCTGTTTCCGCACCTGAGCGTGCGCGAGAACATCGTCTTCGGCCTGCGCACCCGCAAGCGCGGCCGCGAGGTCATCCAGGAGCGCCTGGACAAGGCCATCGGCCTCCTGGGCCTGGACGGGCTCTTGTCGCGCAAGCCCGGGGAGCTCTCGGGCGGGCAGCGGCAGCGCGTTGCCCTGGGCCGGGCCATCGTCTCGGAAAAGCCCATCTGCTTCATGGACGAGCCCCTGTCCAACCTGGACGCCAAGCTGCGCGAGGCCATGCGCCGCGAGATCCGCAAGCTGCAGCAGGACCTGGGCATCACCATGATCTACGTGACCCACGACCAGACCGAGGCCATGACCATGGCCGACAGCATCCTGCTGCTCAAGGACGGGGCCACGGTGCAGCACGACGCCCCGGCCGACCTCTACGAGCGCCCGGCCTCGGTGTTCGCGGCCCGGTTCATCGGCACCCCGCCCATGAACCTGTTCACCAACGCCCAGAACGCGGCCTTGCTCACCGGGGTGCGCCCGGAGAACGTGCGTCTGGCCAAGCGCGGGCTGCCCGCCCAGGTGCAAAAGACCGAATACCTGGGCGCGGATACCCTGGTCAGCTGCGCCATCCGCGGCGGGGAGGAGGTCTGCGTGCGCTGCCAGGGCAAGCATTTCCTGGCCCCCGGGCAGGAGGTCTGCCTGAGCTGGGAGCCGGAGCATCAACATCTTTTCGACCGCGCCAGCGGCAGGAACGCCCAGCCCTCCATCCAGGAGGCCTGGGCGCAGAGGGGAGCCGCCTGACGGTCGGCGGACCTGGCCCAAAAATACTCGAGACCCGAACCATCAAACCCGACGGAGATTCATCATGCGTAAACTGTGGAGCATCATTGCGGCCTCCCTCGTCCTGAGCATCGCGCTCGGGGCCCAGGCCATGGCCGTGGACCTGACCATGTACTACCCCGTGTCCGTGGGCGGACCCATCACCAAGATCGTGGACGGCCTCATCGCCGACTACGAGAAGGACAACCCCGGCGTGCGCATCAAGGCCGTGTACGCGGGCAACTACGACGACACCCGCACCAAGGCCATGGCCGCGCTGAAGTCCGGCGAGCCCGTGCAGCTGTCCGTGCTGTTCTCCATCGACGCCTTCGACCTGCGCGACCAGGACCTCATCGTGCCCTTCGACGAGCTGGCCAAGACCGACGCCGACCGCCAGTGGATGAAGAGCTTCTACCCCGGCCTGATGGAGAACGGCCAGATCGACGGCAAGGTCTGGGGCATTCCCTTCCAGCGCTCCACCATCGTCATGTACTACAACAAGGACGCCTTCCGCGCCGCCGGCCTGGACCCCGAGCACGCCCCGGCCACCTGGGACGAGCTGGTCTCCATGGGCAAGAAGCTGACCAAGCGCGACGCCTCGGGCAAGGTCTCCCAGTGGGGCGTGGAGATTCCCTCCACGGGCTACCCCTACTGGATGTTCCAGGCCCTGTGCATCCAGAACGGCCAGAAGCTGATGCAGGACGGCAACAAGGTCTTCTTCGACTCCAAGCCCGCCGTGGAGGCCCTGACCTTCTGGAAGGACCTGGGCGGGAAGCACGGCGTGATGCCCCAGGGCACCGTGGAGTGGGGCACCCTGCGCCAGACCTTCCTTGAGGGCAAGACCGCCATCATGTGGCACTCCACCGGCAACCTCACCGCCGTGAAGAAGAACGCCTCCTTCGACTTCGGCGTGGCCATGCTCCCGGCCAACAAGCGCCTGGGCAGCCCCACGGGCGGCGGCAACTTCTACGTCTTCAAGCGCGCCTCCGCCGAGGAGCGCGAGGCGTCCCTGAAGTTCATCCAGTGGATGACCGCCCCCGAGCAGAGCGCCAAGTGGTCCATGGGCACCGGCTACGTGGGCACCTCCGCGGCCGCCTACCAGACCGAGGCCCTCAAGGAGTACGCCGCCGGGTTCCCGGCCGCCGCCGTGGCGCGCGACCAGCTGAAGTACGCCGTGGCCGAGTTCTCCACCCACGAGACCGCGCGGGTGAAGAAGTTCCTGGACGACGCCATCCAGTCCACCCTGACCGGCGCTTCCGACCCGGCCAAGGCCCTGGCCAAGGCCCAGAAGTCCGCCGAGCGCGTGCTGCGCGGCTACAAGTAGCATCACAACCGGCCCCGGGAAGTCCCAATGCGCGTATCCAGACAAGTCTACGGCTGGCTCCTGTTTTCGCCCGCCGCCATCCTCCTGGTGGCCTTCACCCACTATCCCATCCTGTCCACCATCCGGGCCAGCTTCTTCACCACGCCCAAGGGCGCGTCGCCCGCCGAGTTCATCGGCCTGGAGAACTACGCCTGGCTCCTGGAGGACGAGGTCTTCCTGAAGACCCTCGGCAACAATTTCCTCTACGCCCTGGGCACCATCCCGGCCAGCGTGGGCATGGCCCTGGCCATGGCCCTGTGCGTGAACGCCAGGCTCGCCGGGCGCGGGTTCGTGCGCGCCGCGTATTTCACTCCCACCATCCTGCCCATGGTGGCCGTGGCCAACATCTGGCTGTTCTTCTACACCCCGCAGGTGGGGCTGGTGGACAACGTCCTGGCCCTGTTCGGCGTGCATTCCCACAACTGGCTGGGCGACCCGTCCACGGCGCTGCCCTGCCTGATGGTCATGGCCGTGTGGAAGGAATCGGGGTTCTTCATGGTCTTCTATCTGGCCGCGCTCCAGGCCGTGCCCCCGGAGCTGCTGGACGCCTGCCGCATCGAGGGGGCCGGGCGCTGGCGCACCTTCCGGCGCGTGGTCTGGCCGCTGCTCATGCCGACAACGGTCTTCGTGCTGGTCAACGCCACCATCAACTCCTTCCGCGTGGTGGACCAGCTGTTCATCATGACCAAGGGCGGGCCGGACAACGCCTCGTCCCTGCTCTTGTACTACATCTACCAGACGGCCTTCGAGTTCTGGGACACGGCCTACGCCTCGACCCTGACGGTGGTGCTGCTGGCGCTGTTGGCCGCCATCGCCCTGGCGCAGTTCTTCTATCTTGAGCGGCGCACGCACTACAAATAGGGAGGCTGACATGAAGTTCTCGGACATCCTGACCCAGGCCGGGGCGTGGCTCCTGGCCGCGCTCTGGGCCTTCCCCCTGCTGTTCGCCTTTTGGGCCGCGTTCCATCCCCCGGCGTATCTGGCGCATTTCGACCTCTCCGCGCCGCTGACCCTGGTGAATTTCCGCCACGCCTGGAGCACCGCGCCCTTTGCGCAGTATTTCCTGAACACGTTCCTGTACACCACCATGACCCTCGCGGGGCAGTTCGTCCTCTGCACCCTGGCGGCCTACGCCTTCGCGCGCTTCAGGTTCCCGGGGCGCAACACGGCCTTCGCCCTGGTGCTCCTGCAACTGATGATCATGCCCGACCAGCTGATCGTGGAGAACTACCGCATCATGAGCGGGCTGAACCTGGTGGACACCATTGCGGGGATTTCCCTGCCCTACGTGGCCTCGGCCTTCGGCATCTTCCTGTTGCGCCAGGCCTTCATGCAGGTGCCCCAGGAGCTGGAGGACGCGGCCCGGGTGGAGGGGGCCGGGCCCCTGCGCACCCTGTGGAAGGTCTTCGTGCCCGTGTGCAAGCCCACCTACGTGGCCTACGGTCTGGTGTCCGTGAGCTGGCACTGGAACAACTTCCTGTGGCCCATCATCATCACCAACTCCGTGGGCACGCGGCCGCTCACCGTGGGCCTGGCCATCTTCGGCGCGCCCGAGTCCGGGGTGGACTTCTCGGTGATCTCGGCGGCCACCCTCATGGCCGTGGCCCCGCTGTTGGTGGGCTTTCTGCTCTTCCAGCAGCAGTTCGTGCAGAGCTTCATGCGCGCTGGCATCAAATAGGGGAGGGCGGACATGCTCATCGCACAGATATCCGACAGCCACCTCACGGCCACGGGCACGGCCTGCGGCGTGGCGGACACGGCCGGGGCCCTGGCCCGGGCCGTGAACTGGCTGAACGCCCTCGACCCCGCGCCCGACGTCGTGGTGCTCACGGGCGACGTGGCCGACTCGGGGCAGCCCGAGGGCTACGAGGCGGCAGCGGGAATTCTCGGCGGCCTGGACGCGCCGTGCCTGGCCCTCCCCGGCAACCACGACCAGCGCGCGCGCATGCGTTCTGGCCTGGCGGCGCTGCCCGGGGCCTGCGGCCGGGGGCCGGGCGGGCGCATCCAGTTCGCGGAGGACGCGGGCGGCGTGCGCCTGGTGGGCCTGGACACGCTGGTCCCGGGCCGCCCCGGGGGCGCGCTGGACGCCGGGGCCCTGGACTGGCTGCGCGGGGCCCTGGACCACGCCGGGCCCGTCATGCTGTTCATGCACCATCCGCCTTTCGCCGTGGGCGTGCCGGGCATGGACCTGGCCTTCGGGGGCTCCGGGGAATTGGCGGCCGTGGTGCGCGGGGCGGGCAACGTCCTGGCCGTGTGCTGCGGGCATCTGCATCTGCCCGTGGCCACGCGCTTCGCCGGAGCCCAGGCCTGCACAGCGCCCTCGGTGGGCATGCCCCTGCATTTGGACCTGGCCACGGACGGGCCGCCGCAGTTCATGACCGAGCCGCCGGGCCTGGCCCTGCACCTGGCCGGGCCAGGACAGGGCGGCTGGCGCGTGGCCACGCATTTCCCCCTGGTGCCGGGGGGCGGTTTCGAATTCGCCGGGCCGCACCCGTTCACGGATTCCGCGCTGCCCGTTTGAGCCGGACCGCGGACAAAAGGACCGCCGCCCCTCCGGGGGCGGCGGTCCTTTTCCCGTGCGTCGCCAGCGCGGGCTCAAGTGGCCAGGTCGTCGATGACGGTGTTCAACTCCTGGGCCAGCTGAGAAAGTTCCAGAACGGCCCGCGAGGCCTGTTCCATGGCCTCGGCGGTCTCGGCGCTGATGGTGTTCACCGCGTCCATGGACTGGGTGATCTCCTCCACGGCGGCGGACTGCTCCTCGCTGGCCGTGGCCATGCTGGTGATCCGCTCGCTGGTGGCGCCCACGATGTCCACGATCTCCCTGAGCATGCTTCCGGCCTGTTCCGCGAAGTCCGAGCTCTCGTCGATGCTGGCCAGGGTCTCGTCCATGGCCTTGATGTTGCGGGTGGTCCCCTGTTGGATGCGGTTCACGGCGTCGCCCACTTCCTGGGTGGCGCCGGTGGTCTTTTCGGCCAGCTTGCGCACCTCGTCGGCCACCACGGCGAAGCCGCGCCCGGCGTCGCCCGCGCGGGCGGCCTCGATGGCCGCGTTGAGCGCCAGGAGGTTGGTCTGGTCCGCGATGTCCGTGATCACGTTCATCACCGAGCCGATGTCCTTGGCGTGGCGGCCCAGGTCGCCCAGGCTGTCCTTGAGCTCGCTGGACTGCTCGCGCAGCTTGGCCATGGCCGCCAGGGCGTCGTCCATGATGCCGCGCCCGGTTTCGGCCTTGTCGCGGGCGTCCTTGGCGTTTTCGGCGGACAGGCCCGCGTTGCGCGCGATCTCGATGATGGAGGCGCTCATCTCCTCCATGGCCGTGGCCGCCTCCACGGTGCGCTGGCGCTGCTGCCGGGTGCCCGTGGCGGTCTGCTCCACCTGGGCGGAGAGCTCCTCCGAGGCGGCGGCGGTCTGCTGGGAGATGCGCCCGGCGTGCTCGGCGGCCTCGGTGATGTTCTTGTTCTGCTCCACGATGTGGCGTTCCTGGCGCTTGGCCACGCTCATGTCGGTGTAGATGCCGAAGGCGCCCACGCGGTTCCCGTCCAGATCGTCCAGGGGGTAGAGGTTGGCCAGCACGTCCACGATGCCGCCCTTGCGGCCCTCGATCTGCACGTCCAGGTTCACGAGGCTTTCGCCCTGCTGGATGCAGCGGCTGATGAAGGTCTTGCGGCTGGCGTCCTCGTAGAAGATTTCGGCCATGGTGCGGCCGTATTGGCGCTCCACCGGGCCGCCCAGTTCCAGCATGTTCAGGCAGGCCTGGTTCGTGAGCATGCAGCGCTCGTCGGCCCCCATCATCAGGAAGGGCATGGGCAGGTTCTTGACCACGCTTTCGGCGCGGCCCACGCGCAGCTTGAGGGCGCCGAGCAAGCCCCGCACCGCGTCGCGGATTTCGAGCATCTCGCGCGGCATGTCGCCCTCGGCCTTGGCGTTCATGTCGCCGGCGGCCACGCTGTTGATGGCGGTTACGAGGATGGAGGAGGAGGTGCGCAGAGTCCTGAGGGCCCACATGGAGGTGGCGCAGGAGACGCCAAGCCCCGCCACGGCCAGGGTGGCCATGATCTTCTCGGGTGGCAGGCCGCCTACGTCAGGCAGCGCCTCCCCCCAAAAACCCTTGATCGCAATGGCGGCCAGAAGCGCGCCCAGGATCACGAAACCGGAAACCAGAATGGACTTGATGCTGCCGACACGAGACATACGGTGCTCCCTTGCATCGCTGCCTTTGTGGCCCGAACGTGTTTCCTGGATACACCTGGGGAGGGGGGGATTGCAAGTGTAAAATCCAAGGATTCCAGAGTATTGAAATTGGTTTTTCGCGGACGGGAGAGCCCGGGTTGGAGTGATTGATTGTTCAATCAATACAGGCGGCTAGATGAGGCCCGCAAGGTGGGCGCAGGGGAAATAGGGTTGGCTGGCGCGGGAAAATCCGCATCGGGGTCGGTCCGGGCCGCATACCCCTTGACTCCGCGCGGGGCCTTGCGTAGGAATTGCCGGTCATAGCCGGAGTGGCGGAACTGGTAGACGCAGCAGACTCAAAATCTGCCGCCTGTATGGGTGTGGGAGTTCGATTCTCCCCTCCGGCACCAAAGGATTTCAACAGGTTGACGGTTTGTCTGGGCGGGAGCGGTCTATTTGCTAGGTGGACGACTCCCCCCTGACTCCCCCCTCGGGGGCCGTCAGCCTGTTCGTTTTTTGAAGAGGTCGGCCACGCCGGGGGCACGATCCTGCCCGACCATGGGACGGATGTAGCGGTCTGTGGTGGAGTAGTTTCGGTGGCGCAGAAGGTCATAGGCCGCGCCGATGCCGAGCTCCTTGCCCACCACGGTGGCGGCAAAGCGTCGGATGGCGTGGAAGCCCTTGTATTCGACGCCTGCACGCTCCGCGATGGTCTGGAGCATGTGCGTGTCCCGGCTGAAGGGCTCGCGGGTTTCAAGCCGGCGGCCGCCCACCATGCGTACCACCGGCCGGGTGAAGACGTGTTTTTGCGGGCCTACGCGCAGGCGATGCTCGCGCAACATGTCGCATACGTAATCCGGCAGGGGGCAGAGGTCGCTTTCCATGCCTCCGCGCCGCTTGCGTGTGCGCAGGCGCATGGTTTTGGCCTCCAGGTCCACGTCTTGCCAGAGCAGGTGGAACAGCTCTTGTTTGCGGGCGGCCGTTTCGATGTAGCAGGTGAGCATGACGCGCCAGTCGTCATCCGCCGCCTTGAGCAGCTTTTCCAATTCCTCGCCCGAGTAGACGGGGCGGCGGGGCTCCTCTGTCTTGAAGGGCCGGGTTTCCCATTGGCCGGTTGGCGGGAATTCGCATTCATATCTCGCCCAATTCCAGCAGCCGACGATGAACACCCGGATGCGGTTTGCCCGCTTGGGGCCTTTGCGACGGGCCAAGCCCTTGAGGAACTGCGCCACGGAGCCCTTGCGGATATCCTGGGCCGGGGTATCTGCGCCCATGGCCAGAACAAACGCCGTCAGGCCCCGGGCCACGTCCTGGTAGTGGCGGTGACTGCAACGGGCTTGCACATCATCCAGATAGGAGTTGGCCAGCTCACGCAGGGATACCGTGTCGGGTTGGTTCCAGTTCGTCGAGGCTGCGGCCTTGAACGCCGCTTCCCAAGCGCGCGCTTCGGCCATGGTTTTGCACTTCTTGGCGCGTTCCTGCCCCCGGATGCGCACCCGGCCATAGATCGCTATGCGGCCGTGCTTGTCCTTCTTTCTGATTGGCATTGTAATCCTCCTTGGGATTACAGGCACTTCGATTGTCAAAGAGCATGTCCCATACGTCGGGGTGGAAGTACCAGGATCGCCCCAGCTTCTTTCCTCCCCATTCCTGCGCATGAGCATTTACCGTGCCTACCGTGAGGCCCAGGGCCTTGGCAACCTCGCTGGCGGGTATGGGGGGTTGTTTCTTTTGCTCGGTGGTCATGGGCTACTCCTGAGTGGCTTTTCGTGCAGCAGGTCGCATAGTTTGCGTACGCACCCTTTCTTGCCAATGTGCGGCTTCATTGTCCGGTTCGCAGCCAAGCTCTTTGCGGACGGCCAGGAACTCCCCTGCCGTTATTGTTTTCATGACATTCTGTATGAGGCTGTGGCCGCAATAATGCTGTGACGGCATTGGACCGCTGCCTTCATGTCGGATTGCGAAAAGTTCCTATGTTTCTTATCGGGCAGACAAAATCGCTTTTACCATGGGTCATTTGGCATGTACCATTCATAAATTCATACATTTATAGCTGTGGAGGTATGTGTCATGTCTAGACTGCCATGGAATTGTATGACCTGCGATCGGCCTTATAGGGTTGTGCTGCTCAAGGTGCCGGCGAATTGCTTTTATGCTTGGACTCCGGCAGGGGAGATTATGGGGCGGGCCAAGTCCATCTGCCGCGACGACTGCCGCTTGGGAGGTTGGGTTCCCGCCCGACGTCCCAAGCCCGAGGACTGAGTGCAACCGGGTGGGCATGGAGCGGGTGCCTGGCCGTATGGTCATGCCGCTTCCGGACGCCATTTGATGAGCACGCCTCGAAAAGGCAGGCCGTGGGTCTTTTCGAGCCAGGCGTACATGGACGTGACGTTCTCAAATCCGTCGTCGCGCGCGAGGGCGCGGATCTCGGGGCGGGTGAGGGGGTGGCCGGAGACGGTGACGTGGGGTTGGCCGGTGGGGCCGGAATAGGCGATGCGCACGGGCTCCACGCTGGTGCAGATCGGGTCCGGGTTCACCAGCTTGCGGCAGGCCTTGGTCATCATGCCCGTGTAGAGCTGCACGCGTTCGCCCGGGCGGGCGTGGCGGCGCTTGCCGTCGGCGCGTATGGTCTGGCGCTTGTCGCCGCTCTCCACCTTGCCCGCGAATTGCTTTTGGAAATTATAGGCGCTCATTCGTCCTCCTTGGCGTTCCAGAGCAGGGCCGCGAAGATCAGGGCGGCCAGGAACAGGACCGTCAGGCCGCAGGGGGTGGTCAGTATGTCCCACAAGGTCGGGGGCGGTTCGGGGATGCGCAGCATGGGGCTCCTATGGTTTGAGCAAGGCCGCGAGGGAGAAGAACATGGCGGCCTGGGCAAATGCAGCCGTGCGGTAGGCCCGCCACCCAAGGACAAAGCACCAAATGGAGGCGAGTGTGACCACGAGGTCAAAATACGGTCCCGATGCCGCTAGCAATTCCTGCATGTCCCACCCTCCCCGCGCCGGGTGACGGCGGTTACTTCGGCCTGGTCGCCCGCGGCGGACTGGAAGCGGCGGCGGGCGTCCCGGCGGGAGCGGGCCAGCACGGGGGCCGTGCGCGCGGCGCCCTGGTGGGTGTATTCGACGTCGTAGGTGCGCAGGCCGCCACGGTCCGGGCCGGGGTTGGTCATTCTCGGGCCCTCCTTGGGGTTCCTGGCCACGGCCCCGGCGTCCTGCAGGGCGGCCTCGGCCAGGAAGTGGGCCAGCAGGCTCAGGTCCTGCGCGCCCATGGTCACCAGGGCCTCCAGTTGCGCGCGCTCGGGGGATGTGGGGCGGGACATGGTCAGGCCGCCTCTACGCCGCCGGGGGCGGCGGGGTTTCGTTTAAGTGGTTGATGAGGGCGGCGGGGCGGAGAGTGCGCATCTTGGCGCGCAGCTCCACCACGTTGGGGGCCGTGACGCCGCGCACGGGGCGTCCGCCCACGAGGGCGCGCAGGCGCGCCTCTTTGGGGTGGGTGAGGTCAAGCGTTGGCGTGAAGGGAATGATGTCGCACATGTTCCGCTCCTTGTTTTTGCTTGATGTTTGATGCGGCCTTTGTAAGTGTTCTCCTATTATGCAAATGCCGAATGTAAAAAATGTGGTGAAGGACGATGAACACGGCGTAACTTATGAAGTTTTGGCCTACAGAAAGATTAGCCGCGCCGAGGCCGATTATGCCGTCCGATTTTACTTGAGCCAGCAGAAGAGGCCGAAGCCCGGCACCACCGTGCGAATAGTTTCTGTAATTGGTTGTAACGATTACTAACTGGGGCGATGTCATGCGTGTGTGGGTGGCAAAGCATGCTGTTGTTGTCTTGTTCGTCGTGAATGTCGCTGCTCTGGTCGCGGGGAGCGTGTGGGTGGATGTGAGGATGAACAGGATCGAGGCCGCGATTTCGAGGACCGAGTTTTTTTCACGGATGGCTGACCATTCCATGGACGAGAAGTTTTCCGCCCTGGCCGCCTCGCCGCAGTTCGATGCGGCGATGAGAGAAGCGCTGGCGAAGAAAAGCGGAATCTACGCCCCAGGCCTCCCGGAACGGGTGGCTCCCAGCAAGTAGTCGGCTGTCAAAGAACTCCCAACACCAGCCTTGATCCGATCCGGCGCTGGCCGTTTCCCCGGTGCGATGTCGCGGGGACGGTCGCCTGGCGCTCGGGCAAGATGTTGCGCCTGATGTTGAATATATGTTGCCAGCAGGAAACATTGCGGTCAACAAAAAATTTCGAAGTGCGCAACAAACCGAGGAGAAGGGGAAACAAAAGCCCCGCCGAGTGGGCGGGGCGATGGTGGCGGGGGCAGAAATTATTATTTCATTGCCGCGTTGAGTCTTGCGAGTTCCGCCCGGGCTTCGCGCTCGGCCTTTTCTTTTTCCTGGGCGGCTAGCTTCTGATCGAGGATGAGCTCGATCATGGTTTTCATAAGCGGAAAATGCGCGCGGCATTCATCGTCGGAAAGTTCATGGACGCCCTTGCTGAGAACGTTGTAGAGCGCAGCCTTATTCTCCACAAGAATGGGAGGAAGGGCGTCCCCTACCATGCCGATGCGTTCCGTCACGCGTTTTCCTTGAAGGTCTTCTGGCTTTAGCTGTCCGGAACCAACAGCGTCTGTTACCGCCTCGTCCACAAGGGTTTCAAAAATCCTTCGCAGATAAACAAAAGCCCCTGTTCCGATCCCATGGGCGGCAAGACCTATGGCTTTGTTTAGTTCGGAAAAGTATGGTTTATCGAGAGCCTTGCTGTATTTTTTGGCAGCAGCAATTTTGATGTCGGCGAAGGACGGGTGTTGGCCTACTTTCATAAGAGTGAGATATTCGAAATTATGTGGCGTAAGCAGGAGGTCAAAATGAAATCGTGAATTGCATCTCTGGCATTTAAATTCAATTTGAATAAAGATTGGTACTAGAATGACTATTTGTCTTAAAGGTTTGTCAATGTTTCTTAGGCCCATTTGATTTATCAAAAAAGAGTTGTTTTTACATTGTGGGCAATATGCCTCAATGGTTTTATCTGGCTTGTCTAACTCGTCAATGATTGTTTCAAGTTCTATAGTTTCGCCAGTTTCCGCATCGTAGGCATAATCTTGATCGGTGTTGATCTCTTCATAGAGAGGCGTATCGATCAGAAAATTTTGTAATCTCAATTTATACTCCCTCCAGCATTGTGCTTAAGGCCTTTACTGTGCTGCCCCCAAAGGACGTTTCCTAAACTAATGGCGTCATCCATCGTTAAACGCGCCGTTCCGTTGCGGATGGTGCGCCAGCGGCGGCCGGGGTCGCCGTGGTTTGGCCAGGCGCGGCGGGCAAGCTCCGAGTGGGAGAGGCCGAGGGTCTGGGCTCGCTCCACGCAGCGGGCTACGAAGGCGCGTTCATAGGCGTGGGCGTTTGGCATGGTGCGCGGCTAGGCTTGGCTGCCGTTTTTCAGGGCCTGGAGCTTACCGAGGAGGTCCTGGTACTGGTAGAGGCCTTTCATGATTTCCTGGGCAAAGAGGATGGCCACGTCCAGTTCGTCGGGGCCGATGGCCGTGTAGTCCCGGGCCTCTACGTGGGCCGCGTCGTTGCCCAGGATGCGCAGCTCCTGGGCGGCGTCGAGGAGGGCCATGGGGAGAGTGACCTTGGTCTTCAGGTCGTCGAGGCGTTGGAAGAGGTTGCCCCCTTGCGCGCCCACGTCGTCGCAGATCACTTCCAGGGTGCGGCGCACCATGATGGCCGAGGCAATGAAGCAGTTGTTGGTGCGGCAGGTGAGGGCCTCCTGGAAGCAGGCGCAGACAGATTCAGGTATGCCCGATGTGTCGAAGGGAATTGCTTCTTGGGGATATGAGGCTAGGACGTCGGTTCCCATTCTAATAAGGAATATAATTCCTTTGCATTCTACGTTTGTGCAACGATTTATGCTGACATGGTAAGGCCCATTGTTGATTTCATAATTTGCAATAAGCTGAAGATTTGTGTGGCGTTTGCAAAATGGGCAAAATATAGACGCTCCGGGAATTCCAACTTTATTTGTTTCGCTGCAGTAAATATACATTATCTCTTCTCCTTTCTCCATTTCGCAGGGAAAACAACTTCGGCGCCAGGGGCGTAGAAGCCGCAGGCTGCAGCTTTGGCCTCGGCGTTGGCGGCCTTGAGGGCGTCCAGGTGCTTCTTGTTGGGCTTGTAGTAGACCGGGAAGGCCAGGCCCGCGCGGGCCAGCTCCAGGTTGAGCATTTCGCCGTTGGACCAGACGTAGGCCAGAAGCCGATGGTAACGGTCGTGTTTGTCCAAGTCGTATTCCAGATCCAGCAGGCCGCGCAGGCAGAACGCGCGCACGAAGTCCTTGGCCTTGTCGCCCCAAGGGTCCTGGTCGTACTCGGGGGCGTCCACGCCCAGGAGACGGACCTCGGTATGCACGCCGTGGAGCTCCACAAGGATGGAGTCCCCGTCGATGGCCTTGAGGAAGTGGGCCTCCTCGGCGTGGGCGGGGAGGCCCAGGAGCAGGAGGAGGGTGATGGTGACGTAGATTCTATGCTTCATCGTCCTGCGGCTCGTTTCTGGGGTCCAGCTTGAAGAGGATGCTTTCTATGATGGTCAGCTCGCGGGCGAATGTAAAGAACATGCTTGGGTCTTTGGCCCTGCTTTTGGCCTCGTTGAGGAAGAACACCGGGTCCAGCTTTGGGCGCAGGTGCAGGCAGATGAAGAACGTGGCGGCGGCGGCCAGGATGAAGGGGTACTGTTCGCGGTAGATCAGCATGCCGGCCACGGGGAGGGCCACAAAGAATTGCAGCCCGGAGAGAAAGGCGCTGATGCTGCGTGAGCCGAAGGGGTATTTGAAGAATAGCGGGTACTTGAGGATGACTTCGATTTCCTCCCGCAGGAAGGTGTCCGGGTTTGGGGAGAAAGTCGAGGAGGCCATGATCTGTGGGAACAGGAAATAGCCGGACGCAATCAGGATGACCACGGAAATAGCGGCGGGGAAAAAAAGTCCCAGGATCAGCAATATAAGATTGAATAATATTGCAAACATCGTCCCCCCCCCTCTCCATTTTTGATTTGTTTTCCGATTAAATCACCATGAAAAAAGGCCGCTTATATTCAATGGACGTATCGCGTGCGCGCAAAAAAGTTCCTCCAGGACAGGGTCTTGTCCTCTCATGTTTGCAGGGTGTCGTCTTCTTTGCTTGGTGCCGTGTAGGGCTTTTTGGGCTCCTGGACGGATGCGCGGTGCGGTTCGCGCACGCAACCGCCGTAGGGCGTGGCCGTAGGGTCCGCGCGGCGGGCGCGTAGCCAGGCGCGTAGTTCTTCCTGGATTTCCGCCTCGGGCAGGCCTGCGGCGGTCAACTGTTCGCGAATCTCGGCCAGTTCGCGGCCGATGTCCGTGGATAGCGCGCCTTGGGCGGCGTTGGCTGGCGAAGAGGGGAGGCCTGGCAAGCCAAGCAGTTTCCGGTACCTGGTCATGTCGTCCTGGGCAACCTTCCTGCCGCCATAGCCGGAGAGCCACTTGGTGATGGTGGACCGGTCTACGTCAAGCATTCTGGCTATCTGGGCCTTCTTGGTCCCGGCGGCGACAAGCGCGCGCACGGCCTCGATAATTTCATCCCAGCCCTGCTGATAATCCGCTATTTGTTCCATACAAGTTTCCTTTCTCGCAACTTCTAGCAGTATTTTTGTTTCCAGGAAACCGCACGATGTGTTGACAGATTGTTTCCTCTGCGCAACAATTCGGGTATGAAAAAATTTGCTCAGCCTGCCGAGCGGTACCGCAAGCGCGTGCTGCTGTTCATGTCGGAGAACGATTTCAATCTGTCGCGGTTGGCCGAGGCCTCCAGGGTGCAGAAGTCAACCCTTTCCAAGTTCTTGCGCGGGAAGGACATCCTTTTGTCCACATGGGGCCAGATCGAAAAGGCCATGAGGAATTTGAAGAACGCAGCCTAAGCATACCACTTTTTGCGCGGGAGGCGAGGACGGCATGACTCGGAAACGGACATGGGGGACGTGGGAGATAATGGGGGCGCTCAGGCGCGTGGTGGGCGTCGTGGGGTTTGGGCAGGCCATGGGCGTAGGGGAGCGGCAGGCGCAGCGCTACTGCGCGAATCAGCTTTTTTCCGAACAGCCGGAGCGCAACCCGCTGGACAAGCTGGGGGACCTGCTGGCCCTCGCACAGGCGGCGCAGACCGATGCCAGACCGGCGCGGATAGCGGAGATAGACGCGCTCATCGACGCGGCGCTCACGGCCATGGCGCGGCCCGTGGGGCGCGTGGTGGAGCGGGAGCGGGTGGAAGCGCCCGCAGACATGACCATGGGTCAGGCCCTGGGCGGCGTGCTGGAGGCCGTGGGCATGCTGCCCGGCGGGGTGGGGCTGTACCCGGCGCATGTGGACGGGGCCGTGGCCCGGGCCGTGGCCGCGCTGCGCGTGTACGCGGCGGTGTACGAGCGGGAATTTGCGGCGCGGGGCCTGGACGTGCGGCTCTCCGCCGGGGACTTCGAGGACCCGGAGGCCGAGCGGCTGGCCGGGCTGGCGCGCAGGGGGCGGGGGAGTGAAGTCGGAGCGCAGCCAGGGTTTCTGCGTAGGTTGTTACAATTTAAAATTTGATGTGGTGGGTAGTTTTTTGAATATATTGTGGCGTAATAAGTAATAAATACTAATAAGTACAATTTTTGATTTTAAAAAATTAGTTCAATGATCAGTAAAATAATGGAAATGATTATTTTCCAAAGATAATTATTTTTTTTCACAACAGAATAATTTTTAACATTAACAACAATTTTACAATTTTTAAATTTCATAATTCATTAACCTCCATTTAATTTTTAATTAAAAAACTTCCCCAACACTTTTATAAAATATCATGCGTATGTTGATTTCGTAAACCAACGCTCAAAAAAAGTTTGTAGTTCATTGTGTTTTTTGGAGGTTTGATGCGCTGCAAATATCAGCCTGTCATGAACATCCCCATACGAAGAGGGAAAAACACCCTCGTTGTTTTCCATCTTTTTCCCGCCAGGTATTGGGATTCCGGGGCCGGGGAGGGGCTTTTCCGCGTGATGCGCGGGGAGGCCTGGGAACGCGGCACGGCCGGGCGGGCCGGGGTGTTCGACATGGGGGCCGTGGCGCTGCTGGTCCAGGAGGCGGCGTGCGGGGAGTTGGGGGTGGCGTTTGCGGCCTTCGCGCCCACGAGGCCGCCTCGCATCCCGCGCGGGACGCTGGTGCGGGTGAACATGTCCGGGCCCGTGGTGCGCGAGCACGACGGCAGCCAAGCCAACGCCAAGCAGGCCCGGGTGCGGGCCGCCGGGGAGGCCGGGGCCACGCTCACGCGCACCAAGACCGAGCCCTGGCACGACGGGCGGCAGTGGTTCGTGGACGTGGTGGGCATGGCCGGGCCGGTGCCCTGCACGGGGCTGGAGGTGGTGGGGTGAGTCTGCCCGTGGGCCGCATTCTGGTTGGCGACGCGCTGGAGGTGTTGCGCGGCCTGCCCGAGGACTCGGTGCATTGCGTGGTCACTGATCCGCCCTACGCCCTGACCGGAGGCCAGAACTACCGCAGCGCATCGCCGAACCCAAAGAACCGAAACAGGGTCGCGCCCCGTACCGGGTTCATGGGCAACGCCTGGGACGCTGAGATTCCAGACGTGGAGCTATGGGCCGCTGTCCTGCGCGTGATGAAGCCAGGGGCGCACATGGTCGCCTTCGGCGCCCCCCGCACGTTCCATCGGCTGACCTGCAACAGCGAGGACGCCGGGTTCCAGATCCGCGACGTGCTTTCCTGGCTCCACGGCCAGGGCTTCCCCAAGTCTAAAAACCTGGGAAGCCTCGGGACAGCTCTCAAGCCTGCCTGGGAACCTATCATCCTAGCCCGCAAGCCGCTGGCCGCAGGCTCCATCGAGGCGAACTACGAGGATCACGGCACAGGGCTCTTGGATATCGACGCCTGCAAGTCCGCATCCGGTCGTTGGCCTGCGAACGTGGCCCTGGACGAAATGGCGGCTGCGGCCGTGGACGCCGAGAGCGGAGAGCGAAAGGCCGGGGGCAGTATTTCCAAGAGCACCTTGTCCGCGCCTCACAAGAACACTTACCAGGACAGACAGCACGTAGGCTGGGACGGCTACGGCGATTCAGGCGGGGCCTCGCGATTTTTCTTTTGCTCGAAGGCGGACTCCAGAGACAGGGGCGAAGGCAACGAGCACCCCACGGTCAAGCCCCAGGCCCTTATGTCGTGGCTGGTCAAGATGGTTTGCCCGTCTGGCGGCGTAGTCCTGGACCCGTTTGCCGGATCTGGGACTACGTGTCTGGTGGCCTCGAAATTGGGTCGCCGGTACGTGGGCATTGAATTGAATCCGGCCTACGCGGCCATGGCCGAGGAGTGGATACGGCGCGAGGCGGGATTGCTGGCGGTTTGAACAACACGCGGGACGAAACATGGCTGTTCAGGACATTCGCATCGCCCTTTCATTCGCGGGGCATCGCAAGAGGCGGAAGCTGGCGCGGCTGCTCGGGCGCGGGCCCGGGGCCACGGACTACCTGTTGGACCTGTGGCTGGCCACGGCGGCGAACCATCCGGACGGGGTGCTCGTGGGGATGAGCGCCGGGGACGTGGCGGACGAGGCGGGGTGGCCCGGGGAGCCGCAGGCGTTTGTGGACGCGCTCAAGGCCGCCGGGTTCCTGGACGAGGCGGGCGGGGTGTATGCGCTGCACGACTGGGGGGAACACCAGGGCTGGGTGGTCAACGCCGGCCGTCGCAGCCAGGCCGCGAAAAAAGCGGCGGCCGCGCGCTGGGAGCGGCCCGGGCCGGGGCCCGAGGCAGGGCAGGACGCTCCGGAAAACGATGCCCTGGGCATGGCCAAGGCAAGCGTTGAGGATGCGGACGGCATGCGGGGCGCATGCGAAGGGCAATGCGGAGCGCATGCGAAGGGCAATGCGGATTCTGAAACGGGCAATGCCCCTCTTCCATCTCCATCTCCTACTCTTGTACCTGTATCCACCGCTAGTAAACCAGGACAAGGCAAGTATTCCGCATCGGCTGCGCCGGATGCGGGGCGCGTCTATCTGACCCGCAAGAAAAAAAAGCTCCAGGGCAAGCGTCTGGAGTGGTTCGAGCGGTTCTGGGCCGCGTTCGCCTGGAAGAAGGGCAAGGCCGAGGCCGCGGATGCGTGGCTGGAGATTCCGGAGCTCACGGACGCGCTGTGCTCGCGGATTGTGGCCGCCGCAGCCCTGGAGGCCCGGCGCAGGGTGGAGTTGCTGGACAAGGGCGGGACGCCCAAGTGGGCCGAGGGCTGGCTGCGCGGGCGGCGCTGGGAGGACGAGGACCTGCAACCGTCCCCTCCGGACACGCGGGCCGAAGAGCAGGCGCTGGAGAAGCGGGAGAACAACAGGGCCACAGCCCGCCAGATGGACGAGGCGCAGGCGAGATGGGATGGCCTGAGCGAGGAGGGGCGGCGGTATTACGTGGACCTGGCGATTTGCGCGCCCGGGCCGATGGCGCGGGCCGTGGCTCGGTATGAGGCGGACGAGGGGGCGCGTGCGCAACTGGAAACCTTTGCCAGGACCAAGTTTGCGCAGGGCGCCGGGTATGCGGAGCCGGACCCCAAGGTGGCGGCGGCGGCGCGGGAACAGGCCGAGGATATTCTGGCGGAATTCCGGCCGGAGCGGGCCGTGGGGGGCTAGGTGGCCGGGCCCGAAACCAAGCGCTGCCCTTGCGGGAAGATCATCGAGCGCAAGGCCGAGTGGTCGGACGAGCGTTGGGCGGCGATAAAGTGTTGCAGCGCGGACTGCTTCAATGGGCGGTTCCTGGCCAGCGACGGGCACAGGGTGAAAAAAGAGGAGGCGCCGGATGGCGATACTGACGAAAGCAGAAGTGTTTGACCGGCTGATGGAGAAGCGGTGCGTGAAGCCGCAGCCCGGAGCCGGGGAGCAGGAAAAGCCAAAGGAGAGCGGCATGGCGAAGACGGCGCGGGGAATATGCGTGGCGTGTGGGCGGGAGATGGCCATTGTGAGCCGGGACAAGTGCGGGACGTGCTACGCCCGGGAGCGCAAGGGGCAGATCGTCCTGGTGGACGGGGTGTGGACCTGGGACAAGGGCCGGGTTGCGGACTACTGGCTGGAGCTGGGGTTGCCCGTGGCGGCGCATCTGCTGCGCGATGACGGGGCCGGGGACGAGGGGCGGGCCGTGGGCCTGGGGTCCGAGGCGGCCGAGGAGATGCTGGACGCCGCGGAGTCGCCGGGGCCGCGTTATCCGGCTGCGGCGTTGCTTGACTCCGGCGTGCTCACGCTGGACGAGCGGGCTGCGCTGGCCGGGGAGGAGCGGGCGGGCGAGGCCGAGGCCGGGGAGCCGGAAGGGTTGCTGTTTCTGGCCGGGTTCTGCCTGGAGCGGTTCGATCCGCGCCCGCCGCCGCGCGTGGAGGCCATCGTGAGAGAAACCGGCAGGGTGGGCAAGAAGCGTTTGGCCCTGCGGCTGACCGTGGGCGCCATGCAGGCGTTCGGGGTGGAGAAGCGGCGCAACGTGGTGCTGTTCTACAGCGCTGCCGATAGGGTTCTGGGGATGCGGTTCGAGCGGGAGAAGACGCCGTGGAGCATGTCGGTCACGGTGGAGAAGCAGGGGCTGGGGCTGGTGAGCTGCCATACGTTCCTCACGGCCAAGGGTTTGGAGCCGGGTACGGTGTTCCCGCTGCGGCTGGTGAAGGACGGCGGGGTTGAGGCCGTGCTCGGGCAGGCGTCGGTGGACGACGTGGAGGAGGCGGCGTGATGGAAGCCGTGGCGCAGGCCTGGATCGCCGTGCTCGGGGGCCTGGCCGTGTGGCTGGTGGGGTCGTCCGGGCCGTGGCGGCGGTGGGGGTATGTGCTGGGGCTGGCGTCGCAACCGGCCTGGATCTGGACCGCCGTGCGGCACGAGCAATGGGGCATCCTGGCCTTGGCCGTCTGGTACACGCTGGGCTGGGCGCGGGGGCTGCGGAACTACTGGAAACAGGAAAAAAGGTCCCAGAATCCGGCAACGGGAAAGATCGGGGAACATAGTGCGCAAAGGTGAACACAGGTTGCGAGAGGTAGCGCAAAGTCAAAGCGCGGTGCGCAGGTGCGCACCTGAGCCTCCAAAGCTGCCCGGAGAGGTCGAGCGCCGGGCCCTGGCGCGGCATGTTTTGCGGTGTTTGTGGGGTGCTGGAAGTTTTTGCGTTTCAGGCGGTTGTGGGAAAAAGTGCGCACCGCGCGGGTGAAGGTGCGCATGCGCACTTTTTGCGCACCTGGAGGATGTGACATGAAGATTCGACGGTGCCCGATCTGCGGGCGCACGTCCGCCGGGGCGAGGCCCTGGAGCAGCGCGGGCGGACGGGCGGGTGGCGTTCGTTAGACGGACACCGTCTTTGTTTCGGGCAGGCGCGTAAGCGGGGCGTTGGGCCCTGTCGTGGGAGGATGCCTAAAGTATCATGGCGATCAAGCCTACTGCAATCAATACAGGCGTCAGTATGTCGAGGAAAAAGATAATCTTTTCGTGGTAAAATTGTTTCTTGTGTGGCGGGAAACCACATTTTCCTTGGACTATCAAGTCATCACATATTCGAGCAAGAAACATGTAAAAAGAGTATTGCCAGAATAAGAACAGCATGGTCAGGATGATATTTTTATCGTCAGCGTTCGCGTTGCTTACTGTTATTGAGAGCATTGAAACGCTGAACTGTCCGCTGATGCGAGTTATTGCGATTATCGCAAGAGATGCGAGGACAAGATTCCTCCCTTGCTTTTTCGTTATTTCAGAGATGCTTAATGCTTCGTGTCCGTTGCTTGGCATTGTTATGCTCCTCTTTAGTATAGCTTGTGTAGCTTTTGTGTGCTTTCTAAGGATCTTAGTTGACGTTTCGCGGATTGTCTACAGGGCGATACGGACAGGTCCGGGGGGATGTCATGGCCGGTTGCAGGCCTTTTGATCATCACGAGATTCCTCTGCTGCTCGCGGAGCTGAGGGGGCGGTGGCGGGCGCGGGACCGGGCCTTGGTCGTGGTGGGCTGCAATTCGGGGTTCCGGATCTCGGAGCTCCTGTCACTGCGAGTGGGTGACGTGTTCGCGCGAGGGCGGATGCTGGCGCGGGTGCGGGTGGAGCGGGCGGCCATGAAGGGCGGCAAGGCCTCGCGCACGGTGCTGTTGAACAAGGCGGCGCGCGTGGCCCTGGCCGGGTGGCTGCGGGTGATGTTCTCGCGGGGGCTGGTGGGGGTGGACCAGTATCTGTGGCAGAGCCAGGCCGGGGGAAACCGGCCCATCAGCCGGCGGCAGGCCGTGCGCATCGTGGGGCGGGCGGCGCGGACCCTGGGCCTGGAAGGCGGAATAGGTACGCATTCCTTGCGCAAGACCTTCGCCTGGGCTGTGTACGAGCGCGAAAAGCGGTTGTATGCCAAGGATTTCAGCCGGGAACTTCCTATCCGTGTGGTCATGAAGGCCCTGGGGCATCGCAGCGTGGACGTGACGGAGCGATACTTGGGGTTGGACGAGGCGCAGGTGGACGAGGCCGTGGAGTCTTTGAACATCGGGATGGAGTCGTATGGCGAAGCTATCTGATGACGAGTTTGGGGTGCTGGCCGGGGTGCTGGAACGGCTCTCGGACGAGGAGCGGGCGCGGGTGGCGCGGGAGATGGTGGCGGAACCGCTCCTCACCACGGCGCAGGCGGCCAAGAACCTGGGGCTCTCCCCGGAGAGTATCCGCAGGGCATGCCGCGCCAAGCGAATCCCGCACAAGGTCTGGGGCATGGTGACGGGCAAGCCCAAGAGCGGGGATTATCGATTCGGTCTGGATGATCTGGTTCGGATACGCGAGATGATGACCGTAGACGTGGAGCCGGAGGGACGGGGATGAGTGAGATTTGTCTTGTTGGAACCGAGGAAATCGGCAAGGCCATCGGCGTGGGGCGCAACGAGGTGGCGCGGCTGGTGCGGGAGCAGGGATTGCCCGCCTGGCAGGAAGGACCGCGCGGGAAATGGCGGGCGCTGCCTGAGGATCTCAAGGCCTGGCTGAGAGAGAGGCGTGAAAAGATGTGTAAAATTGTGTAATTATAGATAGGTTGCAAATTAACTAAACTTTTGGGATAAAATTCAAATTGTGAGGCAATAATTTCCGGAGCGAATTTTGCTGAAGTGTATTTGCTATCACATTTTTGCCAAAATGATTTATACAAGATAAACTTCCTTTCCCGTGATACGAATAGGCCTCAGACCTTCAACTCGTGAGGCGATCCTATGCAGCCTGTGCCCCAAGAAAAGTTTGGTCCGTTAATCAAGGAAATTGCTCGGCTCGCATCTGAGGGGCCACTCAGTCCTTTTGATTTTCGTCGTTTTGAGTTCGAAGCGAAAAAAATGATGCAATCGTTCCCTGGTGAAGCGCATATCATCTTGGGAACGTTGGCTTGTTTGCGTGAAGATGTCGAAGACATGGATAAGCACTACCAAATAGCCTTGCAGCAGATGGGCAGAGATATCAACTCAGTATTCAATTACGCAGTTTCTCTGTCTCGGGTTGATGACTGGCAGCGGGCCTTGCCGTTGGCCAGAGAGGCTTATGAGATGAAAGGTGATAATTTTACCTTGGGTTTTTTCGTAAAAACTGCTGAGTATTGTGGCGAAACCGACTTGGTCGTCGAGCTGCAGAAGAAGTGGGACGACAACGATATGGAATATTTGAATAGAATAGAAAGTTTTTTGACGTCGCTGGAAAACGTCTGCTGTGAACATCCGAATGAAATCGTTGCGCCTGATCCTCAGGTGGTTGCTTTGGCCGAAGAACTCATTGAAGGAGTTGAGGTATAAGATATGCCGGGGGGGTGGGGACTCTTTTTTTACCGTTATTTTGATGAACAGTACAAATTGCTTGTGGACGATGTTAAAGCCTTGCGGGCCAAAGACCCCAAAGGATACAAACAGCATCCTTTGACAAAATTTTTGGCTAAGGTTCACAGGACGATTTTTGAACGGGTACCTCGAGACCCCGCTCACAAAGAGTTCCTCCTCGGCAATACCCTTGGCAAAAAATACAGGCATTGGCGTCGGGCAAAGAATGATTTGCCCCATCGTCACCGTCTTTTTTTTCAATTCTCGTCGGGTGATAAAAGGATTATTTATTGCTGGCTCAATGATTCGAATTCTCTTCGCCGGGCCGGGGCACAAAATGATGTGTATGCAGTATTTCAAAGATTATTAGAATCTAGTGAGATTCCGAATAAATATGAGCAACTGCTCAAATTTGCCTCCCCCTGTACTAAGCCCGCCTAGCGCGGGCTTTTTGTTTAGCTCGTTTTCTCCCTGTCAATAGTCTTTTTTTGCCCGCTGGTGCATTGTCGCGCCTTTTCCTGCATGCCGTGAAAAACCGGGGTTACGCTTGCTCCTGACCTGGGGGCCTCCGGCGCGGGGGGCGGTACCGTCCTGCGCATCCCTATCCCACTTCTCCGTCCTGCCCAAACCGGAGGTCCCCACCCCTAACCAGGAGGCGGGCATGCTGCCGGAACACATCGATTACATCATCGTACATTGCGCGGCCACGCGTCCGTCCATGGACATCGGCGCGTCCGAAATTGACGGCTGGCACCGTGAGCGGGGCTTCGATTGCTGCGGCTATCACGCAGTGATCCGGCGTGACGGGACCCTGGAGGGCGCGGAGGAGGGCTGCCGCCCCATGACCCGTCCGGGGGCGCACTGCCGGGGGTTCAACTCCCGCTCCATCGGCGTCTGCCTGGTGGGCGGCGTGGACGAGGACGGCAAGCCCGAGAACAACTTCACGGACGAGCAGATGACCACCCTGGGCCGCGTGCTCGCGGATCTGCGCAAGCGGTTTCCGCAAGCCGTGGTGCGCGGGCATCGGGACATGCCGAAGGTCAAGAAGGCCTGCCCGTCCTTCGACGTGGCGGCCTGGCTGGCCGGACGCGAGGAGGGCGAGGCGGCATGATGAAACGCATTCTTTCCTGGCTTCAGGCGCGCTGGGAGAACGTGGAGCGGCGGACGCGGCGTGTCTGCGTCTGCATCCTGGCCTTGATCCTGGCGGGCGGGCTGTTCCTGGGCGGCTGCTGGCTGGCGGTGTCCCTGGTTCTGGACACGGTGCTGGCCGGGGGCATGCTCTGGCTGGCCGGGCTCAGGATGTAGGGGGGCGGACATGAGCTTGTGGAATCCTCTTTCTTGGTTCTCCGAGTTGGCGAAGGCCGTGTCCGAGCCTGTGACGGCCTGGGTCAAGGGCCGCGAGGAGCGCCTGACAACCAAGGCCGCGTCCGAGGCCAAGGTGGCCGAGACCAAGGCCCAAGCCCTTCTGGAGGCCGCGCGTACCGGGAACACCATCGCCATCCAGGAATCCAAGGGAGCCTTGGATTGGGATCAGGAGGCTCTGCGGCAATCTCAGTTTTCGTGGAAGGACGAGTATCTGCTCATCCTTTTCACTCTGCCTGTGATCTGCGCATTCATCCCCGGTCTGGCCGGGTACGTGGAGCGCGGCTTCGAGGTCATTTCCGGGATGCCCGTCTGGTACCGCTGGTGCCTGCTGGGCATGGTGGCGGCGGCCTTTGGGCTGCGTTGGATCATCGCGCCCTTGCTGGGAAGACAAGCGAAGGCGTGAGCATGGTTGAGCGGAATTCATCCGGGAAGATGGTCGTGCGGTGGGAGTTTTCGGCGGTGGCCATGGTGGGCTGGATTCTCACCGTGGTCTGGATGGCCGCGGGCATCAACCGCGATGTGCAGGCCAACACCGAGTTCCGCAAGGCCGCGGCACCGCGCATCGAGCGCATGGACACCACCCTGCAGCGCGTGGACCGTAATGTGGAGCGGCTGCTGGGAGAAGCCAGGAATCATTGATCGCAACACGAGTGGCTAAGGCACCTGTCTGAAGAGAGACTCTCGTCATGCATCTGCTTCTCTAACTGTATACCGCCGCACTGCGGCAAAGGAGACGAAATCATGGAAATCAACACCCCCGCGACCCAGAGCGAAATCGTCAACGTCATCGAAGAGGCCGGGTTGACCCCGGACGGCGCGGACCTGACCCAGCTGGCCCAGGCCATCAACAAGATCGCCGAGGACAAGGCCGTCAGGTGCCTGAGCCCCGACAGGATGCTCATCGTCCAGGACCAGAAGCCCCAGGGCGTGAGCGGCGGCGCATCCACCGCGGGCGTCTGGATCACCCGGGACCTGAACGCCGTGGTGCGCAATACCATCTCCGGGGCCTCCCTGAGCAGCAACGTGGTCACTCTGCCCGCCGGGGACTACTACATCGAGGCCTCGGCCCCGGGCTATTTCATCAACGGCCATCAGGCGCGGCTGTACGACACCACGGCCGACGCCGTGCTGTGCAACGGCCTGCCCGCGCTCGCCAATGACAGCTACGCCATCCCCCTGAGGTCGTGCGTCAATGGTTTCTTCACCCTGGAGGAGGAGTCTGAGCTTATCCTCCAGCAGTACTGCATGAAGACCTTCACGTACGGCCATGGGCAGGCCTGCAACATCGACACCGAGATCTACTCGGAGGCCAGGATCTGGCAGTTGTAGAACACCACCACTGACGCCGGCGCCGGGTCCCTCGGGCCCGGCGCTGGGCTGAGGCGCGGAAACGGGAAGGCAGATGGGTAAGCAGCGGCGATACGACTGGGAGAAGATCGAGAGCGAGTACCGGGCCGGGCAGAAGTCCATCCGGCAGCTCGCCGCCGAGTTCGGCCCGGCCGAGTCGACCATCCGCAAGCGCATCACCCGCGAGGGGTGGACCCAGGACCTGACGGAGCCCGTGCGCCAGCGCGTGCGGGAGAAGATCGCCCGGGACGCCGTGGCCGAGGAAAGCAGGGACCAGGCGGACCAGGCCGCAGTCATCGAGGCGGCGGGCGAGCGCGGGGCGGGGCTGGTGCGCGAGCATCAGGTGATGCTGTCGCGGTTGCGCAGGACCGGGCTCAGGCTGATCGAGGAGGTGGAACGCAACCTCCTGGTCGAGGACGAGAACGGGGAGCTCAAGGCCGTTCAGGTGGACCTCCTCAAGTCCCTGGCCATGGTCCACGCCCGCGCCACCACGTCGATCTGCCGAGTCATTCCGCTGGAGCGCAAGGCGTTCAACCTGGACGACGACGACGGCACGGGAGAGCACGAGGCGTCGTTGGAGGATCTGGAATGAACGCCCGTGAAAAGCGTATCCGCCAGCTCCTGCGCGACGATCTTATCCACTACGCGGCCAAGTGCCTCAAGATTCGCCTCAAGGGCGAGGCCGGGGCCGTGGGTGGCATCGCGCCCCTGAACATGAACCGGGCGCAGCTCTACCTGCATCAGCGCCTGGAGGAGCAGCGCGCCAAGACCGGCAAAGTCCGGGCCTACGTGCTCAAGGGGCGGCAGCAGGGGTGCTCCACGTACATCGCCGGGCGCTTCTACCACCGGACAACGCATTTGAAGGGCGTGTCCACGCTCATCCTGGCCCACCGGGCGGACGCCACGGACAACCTGTTTGCCATGGTGGACCGCTTCCATCGCAATCTGCCCGCCGTGGTCAAGCCCAAGACACGCTATTCCAGCAAGAAGGAACTCCGGTTCAGCACGCTGGACAGCGGGTACAACGTGGGCACCGCCGGGGCCGGGCAGGTGGGCCGGTCCCAGACCAACCATCTGTTGCACGGCTCGGAGGTCGCGTTCTGGACCAACGCCAAAGAGGTTGCGGCCGGCGCCCTGCAGACCGTGCCCAACGCCCCGGGCTCGGAGGTCATCTTCGAGACCACGGCATACGGGCCGCAGGGGTTCTTTTTCGAGGGCTGGCAGCGCGCCGAGGCCGGGGACGGGGAGTACATCGCCGTGTTCATCCCCTGGTTCTGGCAGCCCGAATACAGCGCGCCCGTGCCCCCCGGCTTCGTGCTGAAAGCCGAAGAGGCCGAGTACATGGAACAGTACGGCCTGCGCCTCGGGCAGATGGTCTGGAGGCGGGCCAAGATCGCGGAGCTCGGGGACCCGCTTCTGTTCTGCCAGGAGTACCCCGCAACGGCTGCGGAGGCCTTCCAGAACACCGGGGCGGACAGCTTCATTCAGGCTCGGGACGTGCTTCTGGCGCGCCGTGCGAGCGAGGCCGTGGGCTGGGGGCCGGTGGTGGCCGGGGTGGACCCGGCGCGCTTCGGCGACGACTCCACGGCCCTGGCCGTGCGCCACGGGCGCAAGGTCCTCTCCCTCAAGCGGCACCACGGCCTGGACACCATGCAGGTGGCCGGGATCTGCCGCGTGATGCTGGAACGCTACGAGCCGCGCATCGACAGGATGTTCATCGACGCCGGGGGCCTTGGCGCCGGGGTGGTGGACAGGTTGCGGGAGATGGGGTTCGGCGAACGCATCACGGCCGTAAATTTCGGAAACAAGGCTACGCGCAGGGAGCGCTACCGCAACAAGCGGTCGGAGATGTGGGGCGAGATGCGGGACTGGCTCACGGACGAGTTGCCCGCGGACATCCCGGACGACGACGCGCTGCACGCGGACCTCACGGGGCCAGGCTACTCCTACGATAGCGAGGGCCGCCTGGTCCTGGAGAGGAAGGAGGACATGCGCAGCAGGGGGCAGCGAAGCCCGGACGCCGGGGACGCCCTGGCCCTGACCTTCGCCGCGCCCGTGCGCAGCAACGCCCGCAGGCAGGAGTACGCGGACACGGGGAAACGGGTGCTCATCACGCAACCGGAACTCGGAAACCACCAGAGGCAAGCCTATGCGGACTGAGTTGCGCATGCTGGAACTGGGCACGCGGCCCGAGGCCATCAAGCCCGAGGAGTGCGGCGGCGGGCGGGCCTGGACGTTTTTCAGCTCCGACGTGGGCGGGGAGCATGCCGGGGTGGCCGCCCTGGGCGTGGCCGCCACCGGCGGGGACGCCTTGCTCATCATCAAGCCCGCGTCGCTGTCACCGCGCGTGCTGCGCACGTTCCTGGCGGGGATCATGCCCGCGTTCAAGGATCGGGCGCGGCAGGCCGGGGCGGCGCGCATCATTTCCGTCGGCGGTGCCGAGGACACGGGGTTTCTGAAACTCACCAGGGCCGCGGGGTACGAGAGCTACGTGCAGATAGCGGCCATCAATCTCGCGGAGGACGGCCATGTGCGGCGGTAGCAACTTCTTGTCCAGCATTTTCGGAGGGGGGAAGGTCGAGACCCCCACCATCCAGACCGTGACCGTGCCCGAGACCGTGGACAGCACGGACGAGGACATGGCGAACGCCAAGGAGGCGGCGAAGGCGCGCAAGAAGGCGCTGGCCGCCCTCAGGGCCACACAGACGGTTTTCACCACGGACCAGGGGTTGCTCGGCAGCGGCAGCGGCAGCGGCGGCGCCAAGACCCTGAAAACCCTGCTTGGGGGTGCGTAGATGAAGGCCTGGCCCAACGATTCCAAGGAGATCGCCAAGGAGGTCTTGCAGCGCGTGGACGACATGGCCGCGCAGCGCGACCCCTGGAACGGCCTCTACGAGGACGTGGCCAACTACGTGGGGCCCTGGTTCAAGGGGTTCACGGGCAAGCCCGCGCATCCTTACAAGCCCGATGACAGGATGCTGGATTCGACAGCACGGCGTGCGGCGCGGATCTTCGCCGCGGGCATGCTCTCCGGGGCCTCGTCGCCCTCGCAGCGCTGGTTCGGCCTGACCCTGGCCAACAGGGAGTACGCCAAGGCCCTGTCCCCGGCCGGGCGGTCGTGGCTGGAGCATGTGGAGGATGACGCCTACTCCAGCCTGTTCCTGTACGGCTACTACCCGGAGCAGTTCGTCTGCTACGGCCAGGCCGGGGCTTTCGGCTGGCAGTGCATGTTCGTGGACGAGCCCCTGGAGCACTATCAGGGCCTGCGCTTCCGGGCCATACCCCTGCCGGAGCTGTACATCCAGGACAACGCCATGGGCGAGCCCGACACCGTGGGGCGCAGATTCATGCGCACGCCGCGCCAGGCGGCCCAACTCTGGGGCGCGGACAACCTGCCCGAGAAGGTCAAGAAGGCCCTGGACGACAAGAATTCCTCCGAAATGGAGTTCATCCACTTCGTGCTGCCCGACGAGGAGACGCGGGGCTTCAGGCGGGCGCGGCGGATGCGCTACCGCTCGTTCTACGCCTCGGTGATCGACGAACAGGTGATCACCGAGGGGGGCTATTTCGAGCAGCCCTACATCGTGACCCGCTCCTACCGCCTGCCGGGCACGCCCTACAGCTACAGCCCGGGCACCGAGGCCCTGGGTGACGCGCGCATGATCAACGAGATGAAGCGTCTCATCCTGGAGGCCGGGCAGCTCAACGTGGCCCCGCCGTATCTGGTGCCGGACGACGGCTTTGTGGGGCGCTTCTCCTTCGAGCCCCGGGCCATGAACTACTACCGCCGGGACGGCAACACCACGGCCAACGACTTCGGGCCGCTGGGCGTGGGCGGGGACCCGCGTTTCGGCTGGGACCTGCTGCAATCCACCAAGGGGGACATCAACGAGGCGTTCTACGTGGACCTGTTCATGGCCATCCGCGAGCGCATCAAGGCCGGGGCCGTGCCCACGGCCCACGAGGTGGCGGAACTGGCCGGGGAGCGCATGTTCCTCTTGGGGCCCATGCTGGTGAACCAGCAGCGCGAGAACTTCCGGCACCTGTTCGACCGGGTTTTCAGCCTGCGCATGGAAAGCGGGGCGCTGCCCCCGCCGCCCGCCGAACTCGTCAACCAGGAGCTCGACGTGGAGTACACGTCCAGCCTGTTCCTGGCCCAGAAGCAGCAGCAGACCAAGGCCATCATGCAGACCTACTCCGACGCGGCGGGCATGGCCGAGCTGGGCGCGCCCGAGGTGCTGGATATCTTCGACCACGACGCGAACATGCGCCGCATCATGGATCAGCGGGGATTCCCGCAGTCCGGTGTGCGCAGCGAGGGCGCCGTGCAGGAACTGCGCAGCGCGCGGTCCGAGGCCAACGCCAAGGCCGAACGGGAAGCCAAGGTGCTGGAGATCGCCAAGGCCTACCCAGGGCTGGCCCGGGGTGCGGAGCCGGGCAGCCCGGCCAAGGCGCTGGCGGGCGGGGAGGGTGAATGAAACCCGAGGACCTGGACAAAATCCCGGCGGCTGACCTGGCCCTGCATCTGCGCACGGCGTTCTCCACGTCCAGCGGCCAGGTGCTCCTG
Organism: Desulfocurvus sp. DL1XJH-121; assembly: GCF_054819825.1. NCBI lineage: Bacteria > Pseudomonadati > Thermodesulfobacteriota > Desulfovibrionia > Desulfovibrionales > Desulfovibrionaceae > Desulfocurvus > Desulfocurvus sp. DL1XJH-121. The sequence continues at coordinate 52,598 of NZ_JBTVWW010000010.1, read as the reverse complement.
GCTGTGCTCAGACGGCACTGTTTCATGGAGCCCCGGGGCGTGAAAGTGGCCGGAAACCAGGAGCAGATCAACACCCGTTACGGGCGGATGACGCTTTTCCTGACGTTGGAAGAAATAATGAACCATCAACCCAAGGAGTGACCATGGACCCCCAGAATAACGCCCCCGACAACGGACAAGGCGGCGGGACAAGTCCGGACAATTGGCTGGAGACCATCCCCGAGGACATGACCTTCGAGGTCAAGGGTGACGACGGCGAGGTCAAGACCATCCCCCTGCGCTCGCACGACAAGCTCAAGGAGTTTGCGGAGCAGGGGGTGGGCGGCCTGGCGAAGTCCTTCCTCGAAGCCCAGAAGCTCATCGGCCAGAAGGCCGGGCTGCGCGCGCTGCCGGAGGATGCCACCGACGAGGACAAGGCGGCCTTCGACAAGGAATTGCGGAAACTGGTCGGCGTACCGGAGACCCCGGAAGGCTACGACATTCAGATTCCCGAGGGCCAGGAGCGCGACGAGGAGATGAGCGGCTGGTACGCGGGCACGGCCCACGAGCTGGGGCTTTCCCAGGCCCAGGCCCAGGCCCTGTCCGATGCCTTCAACACCTTCGTCAGCGGGCGCATCGCGTCCACGGAGGAGCGGAACAAGGCCGCCGTGGAGGCCGCCTCCAAGGCCCTGGAAAAGGCCTGGGGCGCGGACATGGCGGCCAACGTGGAGACCGCCAAGCGCGGGTTCCACGCCGTGGCGCAGGAGGCGGGCCTGGAAGCCCAGGAGGCGGGGGCCTTCTTCGAGGTCCACGGCAACGATCCCCTGGTGCTGCGGGTGTTCCAGAAGGTCGGGGAACTGCGGCGAGAACACGGGCTGCCCGACGACGGCAAAGGGGGCGCGGCCCCCGGCGCGAAGGACAAGCCCATGGACACCGAGGAATTCCTCAAGAGCGAGGTTTTCCACGGCAAGTAAAGGAGAACGCACATGGCGGACACCATCACCGGCACGCTCAAGGAACTGTCCAACGAGTACGCCAAGAAACAGCCCAAGCAGGTGGACAACATCACCGAGGAAACCCCGGTGCTGGCCTCCGTGCCCTTCGAGGCCGCGTCCCACGCCCTGTGGAACGTGTACGACGAGGTTTCGGACATCAGCGGCGGCGGGTTCGTGGACATGGACGCGCCCTTGCAGCTCATGGAGGTCAACTCCAACCTCAAGCGGGTGGACCTGCAGATCATGGGCGGCAAGATGTGGTGCCCCGAGGACAAGGCCAAGGCCTTCGGCGGCAAGGAGAAGTACTTCGCCAAGAAACAGCCCAAGGCCCTGCGCAACCTCGGCGTGACCACGGAACAGGCCATCATCTACGACAACCTGCTGGCCTACTCCCAGGATCAGGGCAAGCTCCTGGACGCCGGGGCCACGGACAGCACCGGGTTTCTCATCCTGGCCGTGCGCTGGGTGCCCGGCGAGACCACCGGCCTGTACAGCCCCGACGGCTTCAAGCAGGGGGCCATGCTGGACACCCAGGCCATCAACGGCGGCAACCTTTACGAGAACGCGGACGGTGTGCTGGGCTACGGCCTGCGCATGAAGGGCTACTTCGGCATGCAGATGGCCAACCCCGAGACCGTGGCCGCCCTGGTCAACGTGAACCAGGCCCACATGCCCACGGCCATGCAGGTGGACGACCTGCTGGATATGGTCCGGGCCGCCAGCAACACCCACCTGTACTGCCACCGCAAGGCGCTTTCCATCCTGGCCCAGGTGGGCAAGGGAGCTGCCTTCCAGATGGTCCCCGGTGACCAGCACGTGGACAGGCGCATCGCCGAGTGGAACGGCGTGGGCATCACCACCAGCTACAACTTCGCGGACGGCGCGGAGACCTACATCGAGGTTCCGGAATAGCGGGCCGGGGGCTTCGGCCCCCGCTTCGCCGGTTCCCAGAACCTGGGAGGCACTATGTACGAGCACAAAGTGAAGGTTCACGGCCAGTACCTGGCCAAGGCCCAGGACATGCCCCAGAACGCCAGCGCGGCGGGCAACGGCGCTGTGGTGCGACTGGGCGGCACCATGGGCGGTATCGAGATCGAGGCCAAGGTGGTGGAGGCCCTGGCCCTGGCGGACACCAAGGTCGCCAGCATCATCGTGGAGCACTCCAGCGACGGGTCGAGCTTTTCGACCCTGGGCACCCTGTATTCCGTGACCGCCGCCGGGGCCATTACCGTGGCTGCGGGCACCGTTCTGGGCCGTATGGTCCTGCCCACGGACTGCAAGGACTTCGTGCGCTGCACCCTGACCACGGACGACGAGGCCGCCGACGGCTCCGTGTCCGTGTATCCTACCTACCTGCCCAGGTAGGCCGGAGCGCGGAGAGAGCAACCGGGCGGGGGCCGCAAGCCCCCGCCCATGAACGGAGGAAACAGCCATGAAGGTGAAACTCGCCAAGGACGCGGCGCTGCATTTCCTGCCCACGGGCAAGCGGACCAAGAAGAAGGGCGAGGTCGTGGACTGGCCCGAGGACCTGAAGCTGCCGCCCTGGGCCGTGGCCGTGGAGGACGAGGCCGAGGAGGCCGCCGAGACCCCGGCCAAGAATGCCACCAGGAAGAAAGACCAGGCCAAGAAGGCCAAGGCCAGCAACAAGGATCTGGAGGCCCTGCGCAAGGACGCCGACGAACTGGGCATCCAGTGGCAGGAGGACTGGGACGCGGCCGCTTTGACCGCGGCCATCGCCGAGGCCCTGGGCAGCGGCAAGACCGAATGATCGTCCGGGCGGGGGCCGCACGCTCCCGCCCGTGACTGGAGGAGGATATGGCCGAGGTCACGCGCGTGAGCGTCATCAACAAGGCCCTGGTGCATCTGGGCGAGGATCGGGTCACGGCCGAGAACCAGAACACCTTGTCCATCCTCGTTGATGGGGAAATGGACGAGGAGTTGTTGGCGCTTCTGGAGGAGCACCCCTGGAACTTCGCCGGGCGCACGGCCACCCTGGCCGAATCCGGGGACACGGACGACGAGTGGCGCTACGTCTACACCCTGCCCACGGACTGCGCGGCCCCGCGTGATCTGGTCTACGGCACGGAGCCCAGGCCGTACTATGAAATCCGGGGAGGCAAGCTCTACACCAACGAGCGGCGCAGGAGCCTGTCCTACACCCGGGTGGTGTCCGACTTCAACGATATGCCCGCCACCTTCCGCGCGGCCCTGGCCTTGCGCGTGGCCGTTGTGGTGGCCCCGAAGGCGGGCAAGAAGACCGCAGAGGTGGAGGCCAAGTACCTCACGGCCCTGCGCACGGCCAAAACCGTGGACGCGCAGACCGGCGGGCACCAGAAGCCCGTGCGGCCCAACCATTTCGCGCAGGCCAGGGGAGAGAGCGCGTGGCAGGATTGACGCCCATGATCAACAGCTTCGGGGCGGGCATCCTGTCCCGGAAGCTGGACGGCCGCACGGACTTCGAGAAGTACTACTCCGGCTGCAGGGAGTGCCTGAACTTCATCATCATGCCGCAGGGCGGGGCCTACTGCAGCCCGGGGTCGCGCTTCATCCACGCGGCCAAGAACGCGGCCACGGCAGCGCGGCTCATCCCCTTCGACTTCAACGCCACGGCGGGCGAGAGCTACGTCATCGAGGCCGGGGACGAGTATCTGCGGTTCTACTGGGGCGACGGGCTTGTCCTGGATGCCGCGGACGCAATCCATGAGTTGGCCAGCCCCTGGGGCGAGGATCTGCTGCCCAACCTGCGCTGGGGCCAGATCGGGGACGTGGTGTATTTCGTATGCAAGGGAGTGGCGCCCTATGTGCTGACCCGCTCGGGGCACGCGGACTGGACCCTGGCGTCCATGCTCTTTGTGGACGGGCCCTGGAGGACCAAGGAGTACGGGGACGACGCCATTGTCCTGACCCCGGGGAACCGCACGGGCACGGGCGTGAGCCTCGCGGCCTCGGCTGACCTGTTCGAGGCCGGCCATGAAGGGGCGCCCGTGCGACTGGGCTACGTGAATCCCGACGACGTGGACGAGATCAACTGGGGCTGGGGCACCATCACCGCCGTGGCCGACGCACAGAACGCCACCGTGGACATCGAGGAGGCCCTGGGCCTGGAATACATCACGGACCCGGAGTTCGAGGTTGGGCTTACGGGATGGGAGGAGAAATCCACCTCGCCGTCCAGCATCAGCCACGACGCGGCCAACAAGTACCTGATGCTCAACCGCGACGCCTCGGGAGGCTACGCCGCCGGAGAGTTCCATGCCGAGGTGGAGTCCGGCGTCACGTACCGCCTGACCGTGGACGTGGCCGTGGTGGGCACGGAGGTGCGGGCCTACGCGGGCAGCTCCAGCGGGGCGACGGGATACCTGGGCGTCAAGACCATGACCGCCGCCGGGACGTACACCTGGGAGTTCACGCCCTCGGGCGAGGACGTGTACCTGCGCCTGGACAACGCCAACGCCACGGCCGGGGACGCGGACGCCATCAATTCCGTGAGCCTGGCCAAGGCCGACTTTTCCACCAACGAGTGGCGCCTGGGGGCCTTTTGCGAAGCCTACGGCTATCCCGAGGCCCTGGGGTGGTTCGGGGAACGCTTCCTCATGGCCCGGGGGCGGGAACTGTTCGGCAGCGTGCCCGCGCAGTTCGAGAACTTCGCCTTCACCAGCCCGGCCGAGGCCGACGACGGTATCAGCCACAAGATCAACAGCAAGCAGGTGTCGAGCATCAAGTGGATGGTGGAGGAGGAGAACCTGTTCGTCGGCACCAACGCGGGGGAATTCGCCCTCATGTCGGAGACGGAGGGAGCCATCGACGCCACCGAGGTTTTGCGGCCGAAGCGGCATTCCTCCTACGGCAGCGGCGAGTTGGACGTGGTGCAGGCCGCATCGCGCACCCTCTACGTGTCCAACACGGGCAAGAAGATTCGCCAGCTCACCTATGACGCCGTGTACTACAAGTACCTGTCTCCCGAGGCCTCGGTGCTGGCCGAGCACCTGTTCATGGACGGGGTGGTGGAGATGGCCTACGCGCCGGAGCCGGACGGCATTCTCTGGTGCGTCACGGCTGGCGGGGAGCTCCTGGGATGCACGTATCTGCCCGATGAGAAGATTCTGGCCTGGCATCGCCACGTCCTGGGCGGGGACGCCAAGGTGGAGAGCGTCTGCTGCGTGCCCGGGGATGGATACACGCAGGTCTGGCTTCTGGTGGCGCGGCGAGTGAACGGCGCGGTGGTGCGCTACGTGGAGCGGCTGGCCGAGGCCTTTGACGGTACGGACGAGTACGACGCGGCGGACGCCTTCATGCTGGATTGCGGGCTGTCCACGGAGCCCGTGGGCGCCATCGCGGCGGCAACGCAAGCCAGCCCCGTGCAAATCACCACGGCCGAAGCCCACGGCCTGAGCACCGGGGACGAGGTGCTCATCCGCGATTGCGAGGGCATGACCGAACTGAACCGCCGGACCTTCACCGTCACCGTGGTGGACGCAACCAGCTTCACCCTGGACGGCGAGGACGGCACGGCCTACGGGGCGTTTTCCCTGCGCATCGGTGAGGACAGCCGGGGCGAGGTCTGGAAGATGGTGTCCACCCTCACGGGCCTGGACCATCTGGAAGGCGAGACCGTGCAGGTCCTGGCCGACGGGGCCGTGCAGACGGACAAGACCGTGTCCGGCGGGTCCATCACCCTGGACGACGCCGCGGGCATCGTCCACGTGGGCTACGCGCACGAAAGCATTCTGAGGCCCATGCGCCTTGAGGTGCAGACCCAGACCGGCACGCTGCAGTCCAAGCGCAAGCGCGTCACGGCCGTGTCCGTGCGCGTACTGCACAGCGTGGGCGGGCAGATCGGAGACGGCGAGGAGCCCTCGTCCTGGAACGACATCTACCAGTGGCCGGTGCCCGCGCCCGCCGGCGCACCGCCCTTGTTCACCGGGGACAAGTCCCTGACAGTGGCCGGGGGATGGGATTCCGACGCCATTGTCACCGTCCGCCAGACGGCCCCCCTGCCGCTGACCGTCATCAGCCTGGTGCCCGAGATAGGGGACGTGGCGTGAGGCGTATCATGGTCCGCGCCCTGCGGCCCGGGGACCTGGAGGCCGTCAACGCCGGGCCCTACGCCCGGGTGGCCTTCGCGGCCCTGGGGGAGGTGTCGCTCAAGGCCCTGGTGGACATGGCCGTGGCACACGGCCCGGCCTGGGCCGGGCTGTTGGACGGCGCGCCCGTGATCGTGGGCGGGGTGTGGATCTGGAACCCGGGGGCCGTGGCCTGCACGGGCGAGGCCTGGGCCGTGGTGGACATGGACAGGGCTTGGCGCGTGAAGGTGGAACTGTCCCGCAAGGTGCGCCGGTTCCTGGACCGGGTGCAGGCGGACAAACGGGTGGCGCGCATCAACGCCGTGGTCGAGGCGGATTTCAAGGCCGGAAGGAAATGGGCGCGGGTGCTGGGATTCGAGCATGAGGCCGTCATGCGCAAGTGGTTGAACGGCCGGGACTACTGCCTGTTCGGGAGGGTTGTCTGATGGAAATGGCGACTGCGGCGCTGATTCTGGGCGGGGTGAGTACGGGCATATCGGCCATCGGCAAGTATCAGGAGATATCCCAACAGGCCAAGATGGCCGAGTATTCCGAGGAGGTGGCGCGGACCAACGCGGCGCAGACCACGGCCTGGGGCGAGTATCAGGCCAACATGGCCCTGGAGGATGCCGCCTACGAGAAATCCGTGAAGGCCAAGGATCAGCGCCAGGCGGCGGCAAAAAAGCGTTTGGCCTTCGCCTCATCGGGCATGGCCGCGGATTTCGGTTCTCCACTGGAGGCACTGTCCAGCGCGGCGGCGGACGACGCCATGACTCTGGCGGCCATCGAGCGCCAGGGCAAGGTCAATGCCCAGAACATCCGCTATCAGAGCGCGGTGAACGCCACCAGCTACACCAATCAGGCCAACGCCTTCGCGGCGCAGGCCAGCAACCTGAAGAGGTCGCGCACGTCGGCGGTGTTCAACACCCTGCTCCAGGGCGGGATGAGCACGCTCATAGGCTACGGAATGATGCCGGGCGCGAGTAGCTACATTCCCGTTTCCAGCTCCACGGGCGGCGGGGCTTTGCTCTCCGGCAACTGGCACTAGGGGGAGACCATGCGCATCGGTTCGGCTCCGGACTTCACGATTCAGGCCCAGGCGTTGCAGAACACCGGGCAGACCCTGGGCAAGGTCAGCGACATGCTCACGACCTTCGCCCTGGAGCGCCGGGCCGCGCGCAACAAACGCGACCTCGCCCATGCCCGCGTGGAGATGGCCCGGGAGTTCTCGGCCCTGGATCAGCAGTTCATGGCCGACCAGGACTTCGAGACCGCAGAGCAGCGCTGGGAGGAGGGCGCGGCCGCAGCGCGCAACCGCGTGCTCTCGCGCGTGCAGGACCCGGAGCTGCGCGAGGACGTGGGGCTGGAACTGGAGTTCTCCACCATTCGTTACCGCAACCAGTTCAGCAAGGATGTGTTTGCGCGGGAGCGGGACATGACCCTGGCGCAACTGGACGAGGACACGGAGCATTACCTGAACCAGTACGTGAACGCGCCCTCGGACGAGGCCGCCGCGCAGGCCGGGGCGGACTTCCGGGACGCCCTGGACGGGGCGCGGCGCTTTGCGGGCAATGCAGAGGCCTTGAAACGCCTGGATGCCTTCGAGGACGCCGCGCGCTACGGCCGGGCCATGCGCATCGCCGAACACGGGGACTACGAGGGCCTGGACATGGCGGAGTATCAGGACCTCTCGCCCGAGCAGCACGAGAGCCTGCGCGGGGCCCTGGACAAGCGCAGGCATTCCGAGGCCGTGGACGCCGGGTTGGCCGGGGTGAAGGGCCTGGCCTACGTGGATCAGCTCGAAGCCGCGCGCGGCATCCAGGACAAGGACGTGCGCGACGAGGTGGTGCAGGAAGTGGAGCGCGTCCACGCCCTGGACGAACGGATCAAGAGCGAGCGCCAGACGGCGGCCTACGACGACGCCTGGGATCGCGCCGTGGACACGGCCCAAGGCAAGGCGGACAAGCCCCTGACCATCCCCGAAATCCGCGCTTCGGACTTCACCCCCGCGCAGAAGGAACATCTCATGGCCATGGTCAAGGGCGGAGCCGACGACCAGGCCAAGGCCATGGATTATCACGCCTACGGCCTGGAGCGCCGCATCATCGCCGGGGACGGCAACGTGGATGACAGCTACATCTGGGCCGAGTACCGGGCCGGGCGCCTCACCAAGGAGGGCAAGGGCAAGCTCATCGCGGCCTGGCAGGATCAGAAGACTTCGCCCTCTCTTGGCTGGGCCAAGGAGGTTTTGCTGGCCGAGTTCCCCGAAGCGGACGAAAAGAACCGCGAGACCTACACGCTGCTGGACGGAACCGAGGTCGAAACCACGCCCAAGGCGCGGTATCTGGAGAGCCTGAACACCTGGCTGCGGCAGTTCAAGGAGGACAAGGGCCGGGCACCGGACCAGAACGAGATTCTGGACATGGGACGCAAGATCATGCGGCCCGAGGTGGAGGGCTCTTGGTTCTTCGGCGTGGGCGAGGTGGCCGCGCCGTTCAAGACGGGCAAGAGCATGCGCGATTTCCAGGCCGAGGACCTGGGCCGGAGCGTGGGCACCGAGGTGCGCTGGGACGAGGAGGGGCGGTTCTTCTGGTGGGTGCAAAACGGCAAGACCTTCGCCCAGCGTCCGGACGGAAGCCGGGTGCAGATCAAGACCGGCGCGGGAGGCGGCCATGAATAAGCCCACGCCGGAAAGCATTCGGCAGGCCATGGCGGCCGGGGATTATCAGGTTGTGGAGCCCGGGCAGATCGCCGGGGCCGGGTTGGAGTTCGTACCCGTGCCCGGCCTGGACGTGCGCAACGCCTGGTCCCTGACCCGGGACGCCAACCCCGACGAGGTGGCCGAGCGCTCAAAACTCGCGCGGCAAATGGGCCTGGACGCTGTGACGGCGCGGACCATGGACCTGCACGAGTTGCGCATGCGCGCAGACCTGGGCGCGGACTTCGACGTGCTGCAGGCCGAAGCGCCGGGGCTCATGGAGTGGGCCGCGCGGCCCGAGAACATGGCCGTGGCCCGGGACGACCTGTCCAACCTGCGGGCCGTGGAGGGAGAGATTCGGCAGGCTCCCTTGCCCTACACCCTGCACGACCTGGAGGAGGGGGCCAAGGACGTGGCCCGCAATCTGTTGGGTTCCGTGAAGGGCTTGGCGGATTATTTCCGCGAGATGGACCGCCGGGCCCTGGCCGGATTGAGCCCCGAGGCGCGGGAAAAGGAGATCGCAAGGCGCGAGGGCATGAGCGACCTGGCCAAGACCTTCGCCCTGGGGCCCGAGGACCTGCGGGCGGTGAGCGACTGGGCCGCAGAGGGCGTGGCGGACGAGAAGCTGGAGCGCCTGGACTTCCCCACGCGCGAGGGCTTGGCGGGCTACTGGGACGACGTGGTGCGCACGGCTCCGCAGATTATCTCGCAAATCTTGACCACCACCGCCGCCGGACACGTGGCGGGCATGGCCTTCATGGGCGCGCAGATCGGGGGCGGCCAGTACCTGGACCTTACGTCCCGGGGCGTGGACCCGGTGCGGGCCTTTCACGCCTCCCTGGCCAACGCCTCCTTGCAAGCGCCCCTGGAGCAGATCGGTATCGGCCGGGCCCTCAAGGTCTGGAAGCCCGGCGCGGGCGTGGGCCGTGTGTTTCGTGGCTTGTTGGAGGGTGGCGGCACGGAGTTTTTCACCGAGTGGCTGCAGAAGTATCCCGAGGCGGCGAGCGAGATTTGGGGCCTTGCCCAACAGAAGGGCCAGACCCCGCAGGAGCAGGTGGACGAGTTCTTCAACCGTTTTGGCGAGTTCACGGCTCAAGGCATCTACGAGGGCCTGGTGGCCATGCCCTTCGGCGGACTGACCGGCGGCGTCAACGCGGCGGCGCAGACCTCCATTGAGCGCGCCAAGGCCGCCGATCTGGCCGTGCATCTGGAACGCCTCAAGGAGTTGGCCGGGCTGTCCAAGCTGGCCACGCGCGACGATGCGCGGTTTGCGGACTTTGTGGACCGGGTGAGCGCCGAGGAAGGGTTCAGCCACGTCTACGTGCCCGCCGAGGCCGTGCAGCGTTTTGCTCAGGCCGCCGGAACGGATGCGGAGGCCTGGATAGAGGACTACGGCGTGGACTGGAACGAATGGGCCGAGGCGCGCATCACCGGCGGCACCGTGCGTCTGCCCGTGGGGCAGGTGGTGACGCATCTCACGTCCGACGACGTGCTCCAGGAGTTGCGCCCCATCATGCGCCGCGAGCCCGGGGATTGGTCCGAGGGCAGCCTGGACGAGGAGGCTGCGGACGCGCGCGAGGCCCAGGCTCTGCTGCAGCAGCGCTACCAGGAGGAAGAGAAGCGCATGGCCGCGCCCGAGGCCGTGCGGCAGATCCGGGACCAGATTCAGGCCATGGGCTACACGCCCGAGCAGGCCGCGCTCCACGCCGCGCTCTACGAGCACCGGGCCAATACCTGGGCACGCAAGAGCGGGGGCACGGCGGCGGATTGGTTTGCGCGCAAGAACCTGCGTTTTGAGCGCGGGGCAGCCCCGGAAGGCGGGTATGCCCAGGCGGCCATGTATCGCAACGACTTGTCTTTGGGCGATTTCGTGGCTCGGGCCTTGGAAGAACCGGGCGCAAAGGACTCTTGGGTGCCTGTGGGCACGACGCCCCAGGGCGAGGAGATAGGCCTGTCGGCCAGCGCCGTGCGGCACATCAGCAAGGGGCATCCCGAATATGCGGATTGGGAGCGGATCGGGGACGTGGTGGCCGGGGCCGACGAGGTTATCACGGGGCGTAAACCAAAGCGAAAGGTGTATGTCTCGTATGACCAGGGGCAGGGCCACGCCGTGGTGCTGGAGCAGGCCAAAAACCGCGCTTTTGTGGTCACGGCGTTCAAGGGCGGGAAAAATGAAATTGAGGCCTGGGCCAGGAGGAAAGCAAAGGAAGTGTCTGGTGACCGGCGGCTGCCCCGGCGTGCCCAAGCTCCGCAAGGCGGAGACGACATCCAGATCACTTCCTCTGTACCAGAAAACATAACCAGCGCGAGCGACCAGGTCAAGGGGGTTTGGGCGGCCGTGGCGCCATTCCAGACCACGGCGGTCAACGCGCTGCCCCTGCGCGTGGTGGACACGGAGGCGGAACTGCCCGAGGCCCTGCGCGCGGCGCACCAGCAGGGGGACGGACCCCTGCGCGGCGGCGTGGACCAGGGCGTGGTCTGGCTGGCCGCGGAACATCTGGCCACGCCCGAGGAAGCACAGAGCCAGTGGCGGCACGAGCAGGGGCTACACCGTGGCCTGCCCGGATTCTTCGGCGTGGAGGCGGGCGGCGAGCGGGCCGTGCTGGCCTCGCGTCGGCTGGACGGGTTCCTGGACCGCGTGTTCGAGCACGGTGGGGAGGAGAGCTTTCAAATCTACCGGGACGAGTACGGCCTGGACTTCTCCAAGCCCGAGCATCGGCGCATCGCGGCGGAGGAGCGCCTGGCGCGCATCGCAGAGCGCCTGGACCTGGGCGAGGACCTGAACGCCGCAGACCGCTCCGCCTGGGACGCCTTCCTGGCCTTCCTGCGGGATCTGGCCCGGGACATGGGCCTGGACCTGGCGCTCACGGATGAGGAGATCATCGCCACGGTGCGCGGGGCCATGCGCTGGACCATGGAGGGCGAGGGGGGGGCGCAGCGATACGCGCAGCCCATGAATCCCGGCCTGGACCCGGACATGGAGATGCGCGTCATCGAGGCCGAGCCCCGGTTCCAGGGGCAGAACCCCCTGGTGCTGCGCAAGCGCTTTCCCCGGGAAATCGTGGACGCCATCCTGGACAAGGACGCGGACGGCCAGCCGCGCCCCGTGCGCAACGAGCACACGGGCTGGGACATCGAGGTTACCAAAAGCGGGGTGGACCACGCCGTGGGACGGACCGGCGGCCACGCGGGGGAGTCCACGGAAACCATGCTGGGGCGGCTGGAAGTGCTGCCGCATTTGCGGGACATCCTGCGGCATGCCGTGCTGATCGAAACCCACGCGGACCGCAAGGACCAGTTCGGGATCGGGGACATCCACCGCTTCTACGCGCCTGTGCGCATCGGTGACGACCTGCACGCCGTGCGGGTGACTGTGAAGGAGTCGAGGAGCGGGGGGAGCCGCGTGGAAGCCGTGGACGTGAAGCGCTTCTATTCCGCAGCCGTGGACAAGACCATGCCCGCCGGTACCTCCCAGGCACGCCCGGAGGCTATCCCTGGGCCCTCGGCGGGCATGACTATGATAAAGATACGCACCCTGTTGGATGGAGTCAAGGATGCGTATGGGGAATCCTATGTTCCCGCGCAGCGCTACGCGCAACCGGCAAACGCCGACGTGGACCCGGACATGGAGATGCGCGTCGTGGACCTCTCGGACGTTGCGCCCGTGACCATCGGCGGCCCGCAGGGCAAGGCCTGGGCGGCGCAGTGGGAGGGAGCGCCCCTGGAGATCGAAACCCGCACCCGCGGGCGCTGGACAGCCCGATTGCGGGGCCGCAAGACCAGGGACAAGCAGCATCCGTTCTGGTCCAGCCGCCAGGGCCGCCCGCGCCAGGACACGGCGCGGCGCAAGGCCTTGGCCGCCCTGGACAAGGTGCTGGACGCAACGGTGCTCATCGAGAGCTTCCCCAACCGCAAAACCGACGGCAAGCCGGACGTGGAGACGGTGCATTGGCTCTACGTTCCCGTGCGCACGGGCGGGAAAACATCCCTGCTGCGGATAACGGCTTTCGAGAGGAAGGGAACAACGCCCCAGATTGACGGGGTGGAGGTCTACGACCTGCTGCCTAAAGGAAAACTCCCCACGGCGGCGACATCCAAAAGAGGACGAGGAGCCGGACCCGAGGGGAGCACAATTACGATACGAGCCATGCTGGCGCGTGTCAAGGACGCCGACGGAAATCCTTATGTCTTCTCCCAGGGAGACCGGGCCGAAGTCCTCTTCCGCCAGGCCGAGACCGTTGTGCGCACTTTCAACGGGGCGAACCTTTCCAGCCTGTTGCACGAGAACGGGCATGTGTTCCTGGAGGACCTAGCCGAGAGCGCGGCGCAGGGGGTGGAGGAGCAGGAGTTCGAGGACATCAAGGCCTGGTTCGAGCGGAACGCAGCCCAGGTGGTGGTGGAGTTGCGCGGGGACGCGGAGATTTCCCAGGCGCTCGGGGAGCGCGGCGGGGCGGACTATGTGGCCGGGCTGGCCAGGGGGCTCTCCGGGTTCGCCTCCAAGGATGCCGTGGATGCGGCCGTGCTGGCCCGGTTCCATGAAATGTTCGCGCGCGGCTTCGAGGCCTGGCTGCGCGAGGGCAAGGCCCCGTCCCTGGAACTGGACGGCGCGTTCGCCCGCTTCCGGGCCTGGCTGGTGCGCATCTACCGCTCGGTGCGGGGGCTCAGCGTGAACCTGGACGACGAGGTGCGCCGGGTCATGGAGCGCATGCTGGCCACGGAGGAGCAGATCGAGGCGGCAGCCCGGGTGCGCGGGATGGTGCGCATGATGGACGGCCTGGAGGAAGTGGGCATGAGCGAGGTCGACGCGGCGGAGTATCGTCGCCTGGCCGCCGAAGCCCAGGCCAAGGCCGCCGCCCGCCTGGAGCGCGAGAAGAACCGGGACCGGAACGCCCGCCTGCGCGCCTGGCGCGAGGAGATAGAGACCGAGGTGGACGAGCGCCAGGGCATCCGCACTGTGCGCTGGCTGTCGCGCGGCGAGGGGCCGCGCACGCCCAAGGCCAAGGCCGTGGAGATGGAGGCCGCAGGGCGCAGCCCGCAGGAGATCATGGACGCCACGGGCTGGTATCGCACTGAGGCCGGGGGCTGGGGCAACCGGGCCATGATCGGCCCCGGCCTGAACAAGGCCGATTTCCTGGTGCGCTACGGCATCGAGGACGTGGAGAAGCTGCCGCGCACTGTGCCGCCTCTGTTGCGTGACGACGGCCTGCCCCTGGACATGGCCGCCGTGGAGGCCGGGTACGAGACCGCCGACGACATGATGCAGGACATTTTCAACACCAAGTCCCGGGCGCAGATTGTGGAGGAGACCCTGCGCGCGAGAGAGGCGGCCTGGGACGGCCAGGCGGACCCGCAGGCGCAGCTCGGCGGCGAAGACTACGCGCGGCTGCTGGAGCTGGAGTCCGAGGCCCTGGCTCGCATGGCCGGGAACGGCAAGGGCAGGGCCATGCAGGCCCGAGCGCTGCGCTCCTGGGCCGAGTCGCAAACCGCGCAGGCGTCCCTGTCCGAGGCCCGGGACGTGGCAAAGCTCCTGGCCGACGCCAAGCGCAACCGCGTGGCCGCCATCCGGGCGCAGCGCGAGAACCGCTACGCGGACGCCTTTGCGGCCAACGAGAACCTGCGGCGCATCGAGGCCTTGCTGGCCGTGCGCTATAAGGTGCGCACCGAGATTCCAGATATCCTGCGGCGCATGAAGCGCCTGGCCCGGGGCAAGCGCCTGACCAACGCCTACCGCGAGCAGATCCTGGGCGTGCTGGAGCGCTACGGCCTGGGCTCGCCCACCATGCGGCCCAACGATCCGGACGGGCGGTCCCCGCTGTTCCGGTTCCTGGCCCCGGGCGGGGGCGGGGTCATGGACGTGCGCCCGGATTTCCCGGACTGGCTGCTGGGCGAGCAGCGCGCCGGGGACTACAGCAAGACATTCACCCTCGGGGATCTGCGCGACGCGGACCGCCTGGTGCGCCATTTGGTCGTGCGGGGCCGCATGGCCGCGGACGAGGCCCTGTCCAAGGACGGCATGCGCATCAGTGAGCGCGCGGCCAGGCAGGCCGAGGCCATGCACGGTCTCGGGGACAAGAAGGTCTGGGCCAAGGGCAGCGTCATGCGCACCCTCACGGCTCCGGGCCGCAAGTGGCTGCCCGAGATTTCCAATCAGCTCTACATGCTGAAAATGGCCGACGGCTGGAGCAACCAGGGCCCGGACGGTGCCATGGGGCCCAACGAGGAGATGGCGGGCTGGATAATCGAGGCGTTGAACGAGGAAAAGCGCCTCTGGGCGCGGTTCGGCGTGGAGTTGCAGCCGCTCTTGGACCACTTCTCGCGCCGGCTGGCCGAGGAGTCCAAGCGTCTGGACCTGGGCGTGCCCGTGACCAAGGCCATGCGGGAGCACGGCATCGAGGCCTGGACTATGGAAATGGTCTTCGCCGCGGCGCTCAACTGCGGCAACAACGGCAACCTCCTGGCCTTGGTGGACGGCTACGGCCTGGTGGAACAGGAGACCCTGGACCAGGTGCTCAAGCAGGCCAAGCAGATGCGCATGAATCCCGAGGAGACCAAGCGCCGCGTCCAGGACGTGAAGGTGCGCCTTGGCTGGGAAAAGGTCCGCAAGCTGTGCCAGCCCCTCACGGACGAGGATTGGCGCGTGATCCAGGCCACCTGGGACCTCATCAATTCGGCCTATCCCGTGCTGGACGCCACGTACAAGAAGATGACGGGCGTGCCCATGAAGAAGGTGGAGGCGCGGCCCTTCCTGGCTCCGTCGGGCTCGGGAGTGGCCTTGATGGGCGGGTACTATCCCCTGGTCTTCGACGGGCGCTTCGCGGACAGCGTGAAGACCTGGCAGGAGGTGGAGGACTGGCTGGACGGGGAGGGGCAGTTCCAGACCCCCTCGGCGCGCTCGGGCTTCGTGAACGAGCGTGTGGGCACCAGCCTTCCCCCGCGCCTGGACCTGGGCGTCATCTCCCAGCACCTGGGCGACGTGCTGCACTACGCCACGCATGCGCCGGTCCTGAAGGACGTGGACCGTATCACGCGCGAGGCGGCCTGGGCGGACGAGTTTAAGCGCGTGTTCGGCGTGGAGGCCTACGCGCAGATAAGGCCCTGGCTCAAGCACATCGCCAGGCGCGAAAAGCCCCCGGTGGGGCAGTTCCACCAACTCGTGGAGCAGCACCGCAGGCTGGCCACCATCGCCATTCTCGGACTCAATACCTCGGTAGCCCTTAAGCAGCCGTTCTCCCTGTTCGGCGCGGCCACGGAGATGGGCTGGGGGCCCATGCTCGCGGGCGTGGGCATGGTCGCCGCGCGCCGTGGCGAGATGGTGGCCCAGGTCAACGAACTCTCGGTGTACATGGCCCAGCGCTCCTCGGCCTGGGACCGCGAGATTCAGGCCGCGCTCATGCGCAGCCAGGTGGACAAGCGCTCCGTGTGGATCAAGGGCAAGGAGTACGGCTGGCGCGATGTGCAGGACTTCTCCTTCGTGCTCATCCGCATGATGGACTCGGCCACGGTCTATCCCATCTGGGCCGGGGCACACGCCAAGGCCGTGGCCGAGGGCATGGCCCCGGACGAGGCCGTGGCCTACGCTGACCGCATCGTGCGCGACACACAGCCCAGCGCCGACGCCGTGGACTTGGCCGCGTGGCAGCGCGGGCACGGCATCTACCGCCTGTTCAGCATGTTCATGACCTTCACCCTCAAGTGGGGGCAGCGCCAGCGGTTCTATCTGGGCGGCTGGCGCCAGGGCAAGGTCAGCACCCGGCGCATGATGCGGCACGTGGCCTACGAGTGGCTGCTGCCGCCCATGGTCATGTCGCTGATGCTTTCCTTGCTGCGCACGGGCGAACCGCCCGAGCCCAAGGATTTGCTGCTGGAGATGCTGGGCTATCAGGTGGCAGGCTATCCCATCCTGAACCAGGTCCTGGGCGCGGTGCAGTACAACCGCGGGCTCATGGAGAGCCCGGCCAGCCGGGGGGTGGACATCCTCTGGACGGCGGCGCGCAAGGGCTTCGACGCGGCGCGGGGCGAGGTGGACGAACGTACGTTCTGGGCCCTGGGCGAGGCCCTGTCCTATTCCTCTGGCCTGCCCGTGGCCAAGGTGCTCAAGACCGCGCGCGACGGCCTGGACAGCAACAACCCTTTCAACCTCATCATGACCAACCCCAAACGACGGAGGTAGGGCCCCATGATTACCGAAACCACGCCGCGCACCAGCTATCCGGGCAACGGCGCCACAACGGAATTCCCCATCTCCTGGCCCTGGGGCGGCGAAGAGGAGGTCAAAGCCAAGATCACGGGCGGAGCCGAGGACGTGGCCCTGGTGCCGGACACGGATTTCAGCCTCACGGGCGGGGACGGGGCCTCCGGGACCCTGACCCTGGCCGGGGACCCCTTGGAGGAAGGTCTGAACCTCGTCATCTGGCGCGAGACGGCCCTTAGCCAGACGCGCAACTGGGGGGGGCTCTCCAGCGTGGACCCCACGAAGGTGGGCGAAGGACACGACAAACTGACGCGCATTGCCCAGGACATCTCCATGCGCCTCGGTGATGTGGAGGAGGGGGTCGAGGATCTGGACTCGGCAGTGAGCGAAGCCGAGGCCGCGCAGGTGGCGGCCGAGGCGGCGGCCGTGGGCCTAGCTGCCGCCGTGCTCGCGGCGCAGGAGGCTCAAGAGGCGGCCGAAGCGGCGGCAGCAGCGGTGGCACTGCCGGCGACGGGCGCGGCAAATGCTTTCCTCACGGTCAATGGGGATGGCGATGGGCTGGAGTACGCTGGCGGGGCAGCCGCGCGGGCTAAGCTGGGCCTGGGAACGGCGGCGGTGGCGGACACGGGCGTGGCGGCGGGCAACGTGCCCGTGCTGGACGCGGGGGGGCTCCTGGACCCGGGGCTTGTCGCGGACATGCAGGGGGACGCGGGCGCGGGTGGGGCGCGCGGGCTGGTGCCCGCTCCCGCTGCCGGAGACGCGGGCAAGGCACTCCTGGGCAGCGGTGCGTGGGGAGTGATGCCATCCGTGCCCTCGGGATGCGTGGCCTGGTTCGGCGCGCACTCGCCGCCGGAGGGCTGGCTGGAATGCGATGGAGCGGCCGTGTCGCGCACCACTTACGCGGACCTGTTCGCAGCCATCGGCGAGATCCATGGCTCGGGCGACGGTAGCACCACTTTCAACCTGCCTGACCAGCGCGGTCAGTTCGTGCGTGGCTGGGACAACGGCGCAGGTGTGGATTCGGGGCGCGCGTTGGGCAGCAGCCAGAGCGACCAGAACCTTTCTCACGCCCACACCTGCACCAACGTGTCCGCCGGTACGATTATCGGGAACCAATACGGGGGGACGCCGGGATATTACACCGTGTCCGTGTCGAGCGGCGCCACTGGCAGCAGCGGTGGCACCGAGGCCCGCCCTAAAAACGTGGCGCTCATGGCCATCATCAAATACTAGGAGGCGCGCATGCAGATTTACAATTACGATCCGGACAGCGGCGAATACCTGGGAGAGAGTGCGGCGCGCCTGGACCCCAAAGAGAGCGTGGCCCAGGGGCAGGATGTGTATCTGACCCCGGCGAACGCCACCACCGAGGCCCCGCCCGAGGCCGTGGCCGGGTACGCCCGTTGCTACGTGTCCGGGGCCTGGGTTCAAGTGGAGGATCACCGGGGCGAGACGTACTACAGCACTGCCACGGGCGAAGCCGTGACCATCGAGGACCTGGGCCCGCTGCCCGGCGAGATCACCGACACCGCGCCTGGCGAACAGCAGATCTGGGACGCAGCGGCCGGGGCTTGGGTGGACGACCAGGCGGCCATGGACGCGGCCGTCCTGGGGGCAATCGACGCGCAGCTCGCGGCCCTTGACTTGGCAGCCGTGCGCCCCCTGCGCGCCGTGCTGGCCGCTGAGCAGGCGGGAACGACTCCAAACGCCGAAGACGTGGCCATGTTGGCCAGCCTGGAGGCCCAGGCCGTGGCCCTGCGCGTGGAGCGGGCCGGGTAGGTGGTGGAGTAGGGAGGGGCGAACCCCGGTTTGATACTGGGACGGTTAATATCCTTGTGCGAAGTCAGGCTCCCCTTTGACTCCCCTTGCAACTCCCCTTGTTCACGCTGTTTGACGTGTTTTGAAGTTGTCGAAGTGCCTGTAATCATTGTTTAGATGTTTTACAGGTGGCCTCAAAATCTGCCGCCTGTATGGGTGTGGGAGTTCGATTCTCCCCTCCGGCACCACATGGAATTAAAGGGCTTTTCGCATCAGTGTCGACTGAGCGGGAAGCCCTTTTGTTTGCTGCCTGACGTTGTGGCTCTAGCCTAGCCATTGGCGCAAGGTTGTTGCGTAATTTGAGATGAGGTGGCGGTGTTATCGCGTGCAAAGGTTATGTGAATTAAGAGTGTTGATTGGTTGTTACACGAGTATGTGTGGGGGGGCGGCGTGGGGCGAAATGAGGCTTGAAGCTGGTGTGGGAGTAAAGGTTGCTCGTCTAGTAGGAAGGGCCGAACGATAATTACGCGCCCTGTCCGAGGAAGTGACGGCGTGGTGGAAGGACAGACTGGTTGGATTTCTTGAAAGAGAAGAGCCCGGATATCCGGGCCCTTAGCTCACTTGTTTGCGGGGTTCTCCCCCGTTGCGGAAAGACGTCTTGCTTAGGAGGGTCTTACTCCTCTTGATTCGTTCGCGAATCTCTTCCGCCTGTTTTTCAAGTGTCTTGCGATCCATCGGCTCCTCACCATTTGTCATCCAAGAGCCTCGCTCATTAACGCATTCAGTCTTGGAATTCATGTTGCCTCCATGCTTCTTTCGACCCTTTTGCGCATCATGTGCAAGCTATGCTCCAATATAAGACGGCGCTGCATTTTGTCAAAGACAAATGTGTAATATTGCTTGGCCCATGTTCGATCTTTGAAATATCCCGGGCTTTCGGGAGCATATACACAGATGGCGAGACGGACTTCCCGGAGATGGGGGATAACAACCGGGTAACAAATCATTGAGCCACGTCGCGTATCGTCGGGTTCTCGGTAAAAATTGATGCCCTGTTTCGTTTTTGAGGTGTCCGGCACAATGACCAATTTTTTGGTTTTGATCGCCTTTGCAATGGGGGTGCCGGGACCGTTGAGCTTATCGATCGGAGTCGTGGGGTACGAGTCGCTTGGAGCGTAGGCGATTGGCTGATCGAGAACTTTCTTATCTTTAATGTAAAAAATAGCAACTTTTAATTTTGTGTTTGCCTGGTCTAAGGCCCTAAAAAACAGGAAAATAGATTGAGCTATTTCCCTTATTTGCGATTCTGGTTGCGTTATTTCAAGGAAAACTTTGGCACCGAATTCTGGTCCCTTTGGGTGACCGTTGGTGGCGGAGAGTTTTTTTGCTATTTCGCAAAACCGATCAAGCTTTGCCGAGACTGGCCGCTCGATGACATCAAGGAATGCGAGAAGACCGTCGTCTTGGAGGGGTATACCAGAGCAATATGCTGATTTTAAAGGAAAAAGTGATAGGCCGCTTAGGATGAAAGCGATAGTGGAACTACCTAAAACAGCCCAAACGGGATGGCCCGTAAGCCATGCATGAAGACTAGGGTATTCTGTGAATATTATTTCTGCAACGGCCGGTGTGTTCGGGTTGTAGAAGTGCGAAGGGAGGTTTACAACGAAGCCAGCAAGGAGCCATAACCCGAGTGCCCATTTGATTTTCCAAACATGTTTAATGATGCGCTTCATCCTGGCTCCAAATTATGTGTGCCACGCCTTTTATATAAAATGAAATACTGCGTCAACGTCTATACAAGAATAGCCATAGGCGCATTCTTTGCGCAGGGTTAGCTGCTCGGCGCAACTCCCTGTCAATAGCCAATTTTTGCCAGCTAGCGCACTGTCGTGCCTTTTCCTGTACGTCTCGAAGAGTCGGGTTGAGGCTTGTCTCTATTCTGGAGGGGGCTGCGCGGCGGCCGGCCGAAGGACGCAAGTCCGGGGAAGGCGATAGGAGCCCTTGTGGATGGAGTGTGAAAGGGTGCAACCAGGAGCTTTTCAGGTCGGAAGAGCCCTGGCCGTGCTCTAGAACCCGTCGAGATCCGCCAGCTTCTTGCCGGTCAGATGGATCGTGACCCCGGGATGGGCTTCGGATTCGCCTGTGCCCGAGAAGTCCTCGCCATGGATCTTGCCCCTGAACAGGAGCACGGCCTCGTCCACGGGGCCGAACAGGCTTTCCCGGACGTCGGTCCAGCGCTTTTCATAGACCACGGCCATGAGCGTATCCTCCGTGACACAGTACGATCCATAGTAGTAGTAGCTGTGGTCGCCGCCGTAGAGCTTTCCGTTCTTGATGACGATGGTCGTGAAGAAGGATTCGTCCTGTGCCCTGTACTGGACCCCGTACAGCCCTTCGATCATTGCCGCCTCCATGTGGTTGAGAGGGGAGAGTGGAGCCAGCATAGCATGGCGGGCGGGCTGACGGGAAGGGAAGAAGGGACGCGCGCGGCGGCCGAAGGCCCCGGCATGGATCGTCGGCGGGGAAATGCCGCCCGCCCCTAGGACAGTTCGGCGTGGCGGAAGCAGTCCACCAGGTGGTCGTTCACCATGCCCACGGCCTGCATGAAGGCGTAGCAGATGGTCGGGCCCACGAAGGTGAAGCCGTCTTTTTTCAGGGCCTTGCTCATGGCTTCGGCCTCGGGGGTGGAGGCGGGGACGTCCTGGCTGGTTCGCCAGGCGTTGACCCTGGGCGCGCCGTCCGCGAAGCGCCAGACATAGGCGTCGAAGGAGCCGTATCTGTCCCGCGCGGCCAGGAAGGCGCGGGCGTTCTGCACCGTGGAGGCGATCTTGAGGCGGTTGCGGATGATGCGCGCATCCCGCGCCAGCTCGGCCAGGCGGCGTTCGTCGTAGCGGGCCACGGCCTCGGCGTCGAAGCCGTCCAGGGCCGCGCGGTAGCCCTCGCGGCGCTTGAGGATGGTCAGCCAGGACAGCCCGGCCTGCGCGCCCTCCAGGATCAGGAATTCGAACAGCCGCGCGTCGTCGTGCTCGGGCGCGCCCCATTCCGTGTCGTGGTAGGCGATCTCCAGCTCGTGCCGGGCCCAGGGGCAGCGTGTGCGCATGAGGCGGTTCCTTTTCGCGGTTGCGGGGTGTGGGCATGCAGGCTAGCAGCGGAGCCCGGAGATGGCAAAGGCCGCGCATCGTACCCCTGGCGCAACGCGCGCAAGGCGTGTATGCATGCCGTGAAGCGTCATATCCGGAGGGTGGTTATGTGTAGAGTCGTGTTGCGGTTGGTGGTCCTGGGGCTGGTCCTGGCCCTGGCTGGGGGCTGTGTCTCGAGCAGGGCCCCGAAGAAAGCGGCGGCCGAGCCCGTCAAGACCGATCCGAGGCAGGCCCTGGGCGCGAAGATGTTCGTGCTCAAGGACGCCCGGGACATGCGCCTGGCCATCATCCGCCTGTCCGGCAGGGGGCTGGACAGGGACGCCCTGCGCACGGCCGCCAGGGACATGACCATGGCCGATCTCGAAGCCTATCTGAAGCCCCGCTGCCAGGCCAAGCGGCTGGCCTACCTCGGCTCCGGGCGGTTCCGCCTGGACGCCCTGCGCCTGGTCATGGGCGACGCGGCCATCGCCGAGGCCTCGTTCCTGCTGCGGGTCAAGTCCTTCGAGGTCCAGGAGCACGACATCGACAGCGTGATCCTGGAGCAGATGGTCCTGGACGGCGAGGACCTCACCGCCGCCGGATCGCTGGCGTTGTATATGGAATTGCTGGAAAACAAGCTCGCGCCCTAGCAGGTCGTCCAAAAACAGCGATCTGCTGCGTCGCTACGCTGCTGTAAAAAAATCCAGACCCTTGTGTATTGGGATACACGTCGGCCCTGGATTTTTTTTGCGCCTTGCATCTCAGCGAAGCGCTATTTTTGAACGACCTGCTTGGGGCGGGCTGGTCGGAAAATGAAAGAGGGTGCGCCTTCCCCGGGAAGGCGCACCCTTTTCCATGATTCTTGCGCTGCGCGGCTGGCGTCGCTACTTGGCGTCGGATTGGCGCACGGCCGTGCCGTAGCAGGAAATGTACTTGCTGCCGTCGGGGTGGAAGGCCACGTTTTCCTGGTAGCCCACGATGGCGTTGGCCCCGTTGGACAGGGCGCGGGTGATCATGCCGTAGAAGGCCTGTTCCATGTCGTAGCCCCGGAAAGCCGCCAGGCCGACGATGCGCCGCACCGTTTTGCCGGGCATGTCCTTGGTGGTCACCACCGGGAACTGTCCGCTGGTGAACAGGTCCTTGGCGCTTTGCAGTTTTTCCTTCTGGGGCGAATCATGTTCGGGTTTCTTGAGCAGCGAAAGCATGGGTATCCTCCTGTGTAACGCTGGTCCACGTGGCAGTGTGTTCGGGGCCGTCCGCTTGGCGGCCCTCGCCGCACGTGAACAGCAAATTTCCTGCCAAGCCCGGAAAGCGCTTGGTTTTCCTCGCTCCAAAGGGCTTGCGCCCGGCCCGGCGCCCCCGGGGGCGCGCCTCGCGCCAAAAATACGGCGCTTTGGGCGATTTCCCCTCGACAGGCCAGGGGGTTGTTTTTAGAAAGGGAAAGACACGGACAACCCCGGCCGCCAGCCGGGCAACATGCAGGACCTGAGGATGCGAAAGGGAGTCAAGATCTTCGGCTTGTTCGACGGGGTGTCACCCGAGGCATTCGAGAGCTTGGAAGAGCATCTGGATTTTGACGAGGTGAGCTACGAGGACGGCCGGATCGTCGTGGAGCACGACGGTCCGTACGACGAGGTCGAGGACGTCATCACCCTGGTCATGGAAGCCATGGACGAGGGCTACGAGAGCAATCTCGACGTCATAGACCACGACGAGAACGTGCTCATCCGCTACGTCATCGAGGCCGACGGCTTCCGCGCCAAGCGCATGGATATCGATGATGTCGTCCAACCCTATCCCCACTCCCAAGCCTAGCAGGCTGTCCACAAACGCACGTCTGCTGCGTTGCTTCGCAAAAAGCAAACCCTCGCGTACGGGGAGTACGCGTCGGTCTTGTTTTTTACTCGCGCCTTGCATCCGCACATTTGTGAACAGCCTGCTCACTGGCGGGGTGGATCAAGAAAAGAAAGGCCGGGCGTCCCGTTTTGGGGCCCGGCCGTGATTTTTGATATGTGCCGAAGGGTTAGAGGGCGCGGATGACGGCGTCCAGCAGGGCGGCGAGCTTGCCGGCGCTGGCGCCCGCCATGGCGATGACCTCGTCCAGGGAGGTCTCGGCCATGCAGTCCGGCAGGTTCTTGTTGGTCAGGCACGAGATGCCCAGGACGTCCAGGCCCATGTGCCTGGCGGCGATGGTCTCCAGCACCGTGGACATGCCCACGGCGTCCGCCCCCAGAATCCTGAAGGCCCGAGTTTCGGCCGGAGTCTCAAGGTTTGGGCCGGTTACGCCGATATAGATACCACGCTCCAGGCGCAGGCCTATCTCCCCGGCCTTGTCCAGGGCCAGATCGCGCAGCGCAGGGGAGTAGGCCCGGCTCATGTCCGGGAAGCGGTCGCCCCAGGCGTCCTCGTTGGGACCCGTGAGCGGGGAGCGCCCGGTGAAGTTGATATGGTCCGTGATGACCATCAGCCCCCCGGCGTCGAACTGGGGGTTGAGGGCCCCGGCCGCGTTGGTGATGACCAGCCGTTTGACCCCGAGTTCCGCCATGGTGCGCACGCCCATGCAGACCTCGTGGGGTTCGCGGCCCTCGTAGAGGTGGAAGCGCCCGCTCTGGATCCACACGGGCTTGTCCCCCACCAGGGCCGCCGTCAATTTACCGGCGTGGCTCTCAACGGTGGAGCGGGGGAATCCGGGAATGTCGGCGTAGTCGAAGGTCTGGACCGTCGCGAGGGCCTCGGCCCAGCCGCCCAGGCCGGTGCCCAGGACGATGCCGGTTTCCGCAACATGGGGCTGGCGCAGGTTTTTTTGCACGTGCTGCGCGGCCGTGAGGACGTCAGTATGATTTTGCATTAATTTTTGATAACGTTTATACAGGGTTTCACGAACCCGGGCCCGTCCCGGACGGAAAACATAGTCGGCACAATCCGCCGTCGTGTCAACGCCGCCAAGCTAGGTACCGGAGATTCTTCACATGGATATAGCGACTCTATTCGGTTCCATCATCGGCTTCGTGCTCGTGGTCGCCGCCATCATGATGGGCGGGGAACTGTCCCTTTTCTGGAACGGCCCGGGCGTGCTCATCGTGGTGGGCGGGACCTTCGCGGCCATCTGCGTGACCTTCCCCCTGGGGGACGTGGTGGAGTCGCACATGGGCGCCCTGTCCATGTTCATGAAGAAGAAGGGCAAGGTCGAGGACGTGGTCAACATCATGGTCCGCATCGCCGAGATTTCCCGGCGCGAGGGCCTCATCGCCCTGGAGAATATCCAGACCGAGAACCCCATCCTCAAGAAGGCCTGCCAGCTCATCGCCGACAACGCCGACCCGCAGCTCATCCGCGACACCCTGTCCATCGAGATTTCCACCATGCGGCGGCGCCACAACATCTCCGTGGAGGTCTTCCAGAAGCTCGCGGGCTACGCCCCGGCCTTCGGAATGATCGGCACCCTCATCGGTCTGGTGCAGATGCTCTCCAAGCTGGACGACGCCGCGTCCCTGGGCCCGGCCATGGCCGTGGCCATCCTGACCACCTTCTACGGCACCATCATGGCCAACCTCGTGTTCCTGCCCTTCGCGGGCAAGATGCGCGCGCGCACCGCCATGGAGGAGCTGCACCTGCAGATCATCTTCGAGGGCGCGAAATCCATCCTCGAGAACAACAACCCGCGTCTGGTGTACGAGAAGCTTTCGTCCTTCGAACCTCCCAAGGAGCGCAAGTCCAGTGGCAGATGACGATCTCCACAACTCGGCGCTGGACACGGAGCAGCCGGATGTCGAATCCAACGAGTGGCTGACCACCTTCGCGGATTTGACCATGCTGCTGCTCGTGTTCTTCGTGCTGCTCTACTCCATGTCCACCCTGGACCCCAAGAAGTTCACGGATTCGTTTCTCTCCGTGAAGAAGGCCCTGGGCAGCAAGGACGACCAGCTCATGACCGCGCGGGTCAAGAGCGAGGAGGCCGCCATCCTGGACACGGTGCGCATGCAGAAGCAGCTCATCGAGGCCCAGCGCAAGGTCTTCTCCGACGTGCGCACCTTCATCACCCGCAAGGGCGTGGAGGGCGTGGTGGGCGCGGTGCTGGACGAGGGCACCATCACCCTGCGCCTGCCCGGGGACGTGCTCTTCGCCAGCGGCCAAGTGGAGCTTACCCCCCAGGGCAAGCACGTGGTCAAGACGCTCAAGGATTTTCTGTCCCGGTCCGTGGACCAGCACATCAACATCAAGGGCTACAGCGACGACGTCCCCCCCGGGCCCAAGAGCCGCTTCAGGGACAACTGGGAGATTTCGTCGCTCCGGGCCATCTACGTGCTGCGCTATCTCATGGAGCTGGGGCTGGATCAAAAGAGGTTGACAGCCACCGGGTTGGCTGATTTAGAACCTCTGTTCCCCAACAACACCGACGAGAACCGGGCCCGGAACCGTCGGGTTGAAATCGTGCTTGAAAAACGAGTGAGTAAGTAGCCGTGAGTGCTTCAGATTTCGACTTTTCAATCGGCGGGGAAGAAAAAGGCGCGCCGCGCCGGGCTTTTCGAGCCAAGATTCCGGGGTTGACCATCCATGTGCCCGACAAGGGCAAGTCCTACGCGGTGGCCGACCTCTCGGCCATGGGCTTGGCGTTCATGGACGAGTCCCGGGGCTTCAAGGAAGGCCAGGTCGTCGAGTTCGACCTCTTGATCAGCAAGAAGGTCTTTTTGAGCAAACTGACCGTGAAGGTCATGCGCCTCCTGGACAACGGCCTGGTGGGCTGCAACTTCGAGGGCGTGGACTACCGCAAGGAGGCCAAACTGGACAAGCTGGTCCTCGAGGTCCAGAAGCGCATGATCGCTCTGAAGAAGAAATCACGCGAATAGCCGACGAGGTAGTGTTGAGCAAGCACAAGGTTCTTATTGCCAACAGAGGCGAGATCGCCATGAGGATAGTCCAGGCCTGTGACAAGTTGGGCCTGGACTTTGTTTGTGTGTACACGGGCGCGGACAGCGAGTCCGGCCATGTGCGCCTGGCGCGGGAGAAGGGCGGGGAAGGCTCCCTGTACCGCATCTCCTCCTACCAGGACGACAACGAGATCCTGGCCGTGGCCGACGTGTCCGGCGCCACCGCCGTGCATCCGGGCTACGGCTTTTTCGCCGAGGACTTCCGCTTCGCCCGCCGGGTCACCGAGCGCAGGCAGGGCCTGCTCTGGATCGGCCCGTCCTGGCGCGTGATCCGTGACCTGGGCGACAAGATCAACACCAAGCGCCTGGCCCGCGGCCTGGGCGTGCCCACGGTTCCCGGGTCCGACAAGCCCATCTACGACGAGCTGGAGGCCGAGGAGGTCGCCCGCAACCTGTTCGCCTTCCAGAAGGAGCAGGGCGTGCCCCAGCCGGTGGTGCTGGTCAAGGCGTCCGCCGGCGGCGGAGGCATGGGCATCGACGAGATCCACCACCCCGACGCCTTCCGCAGCGTGTACCGCCGCATCCGCAACTACGCCAAGCGCCAGTTCGGCGACGAGGGCGTGCTCGTGGAGCAGCGCATCTTCGACTTCAACCACCTGGAGGTCCAGATCCTCTGCGACCGCCACGGTTCCGAGCCCCTGCACTTCGGTACCCGCAACTGCTCCGTGCAGTCCACGGGCCGCCAGAAGCGCATCGAGGTCGCCCCGGGCTTCGCGCCCGGCGAGATCGGCTACGGGTTCGACGCGGCCAAGGTCATGGACGAGATCAAGGACCACAGCCTGGCCATCGCCCGCGAGGCGAAATACGACAGCGTGGGCACCTGGGAATGGATCGTGACCCCCAAGGGCGAACCCTTTCTCATGGAGGTCAACACCCGCATCCAGGTGGAGAACGGCGTGTCCGCCGTGATCTCGCGCATCAAGGGCAAGAACGGCGTGGACCTCATCGCCGAGCAGCTGCGCCTGAGCCTGGGCGAGAAGCTGGAGTATTCCCAGGACGACATCTCTTTCGAGGGCGTGGGCATCGAGTACCGCATCATAGCCGAGGACCCGGACAACAAGTTCACCCCCTGGTCCGGGACCATCGACGCCTTCAACTGGAAGGCCGAGCCCTGGCTGGGCGTGCACACCCAGGTCCCCACGGACACCGAGTACCGGATTCCCACCGACTTCGACCCGAACCTTGCGCTAGCAATTATTTGGGGGCAGGATCTGGCCGAAGCCAAGGCCCGGGGCCTGGAGTTCCTTGACAACCTGGTGTTGCGCGGCAAGGATTCCAGCGGTGGAGGCCTCAAGTCCAACGTGGCGTTCCTGCGCGAGAAGACCGACCAGTTGCTCGTTTTCGCCTGAAACCAAACGCATAACGCTTCGCCCCCGGGGGCCGCGCAAGCGGTCCGGCCGGGCAGGGCTGAGAGCGGGGAATCATGGATATAGAGAAGAGACTCGACGGCCTCACCCAGAGGCTCGGCTACATAAAGGACATCTTCGGGGACCGGGAGAACGTCAACGTCGAACTCCTGCAGTCCAAGCTGGCGGACTTCTCCGAGCGCCAGGGCTCCATGTCCGAGGAGGACCGCGAGCGCCAATTGAGCGCCCTGGAGGACCTCTACGTGTTCCTGGAGCGCAAGCTGGAGCGCGGGCTCAGGCCCATGGACCGGGTGCGCATCGTGCGCCACCCCCAGCGCATCTGCCTCAAGGACATCCTGGAGAACGTCTACGACAACTACACCGAGCTGGGCGGCGAGGGCGAATACAACATCGACCCCAGCATGCTCATCGCCCGGGCCTACATCAGCCGTCGCGTGGGCGGCAAGGTCTACAACCAGCCCGTGATGGTCATCGGCCAGGAAAAGGGCCACGGCGAGGAGTTCCGCAACGGCGGCTCCGTGAAGCCCTGGGGCAACGCCAAGGCCCTGCACTACATGGAAGTGGCCGAGACCGAGAACATCCCCATCCACACCTACGTCTTCACCCCGGGCGCGTATCCTCTGGAGGACTGGCCGGGCGCGGCCCAGCAGATCGCCAAGAACCTCTACGGCATGGCGGGCCTGCGCGTGCCCATCATCAGCGTGTTCTCCGAGGGCGGCTCGGGCGGCGCCGAGGCCATCAGCCTGGCGGACATGCGCCTGATGCTGTCCCACGGCTACTATTCCGTGATCAGCCCCGAGGGCGCGGCGGCCATCGAGGGCCGCGTGCGCGGGGACCAGCGGGCCAGCGCCGAGCTGGTGGAGCGCTGCGCCGAGCAGCTCAAGATCACCGCCGACGACAACCGCGCCATGGGCTACGTCGACCGGGTGGTGCCCGAACCCGCTTTGGGCGCGCGGCCCAACCACTACGACTTCTTCCGCATGCTGCGCAACGAGGTCATCAGCGCCACGGACGAGGTCATCCTCAACGTGCGCGGCTGGAAGTTCTTCCGCGCCATGAGCCTGCACACCCGCAAGAAGCGCAGGGACGCCAATGCGGAGGACATCTACGTGCGCTGGAGCATGTCCGCCGGCGCGCGCGAGCGCATGGTCTGGCGGCGCTACCAGCGCCTGCGCAGGATGAGCCACGGCGCGTGCATCGACCGCACCCCCTTCAGCCAGAAGATCGAGCGCCTGATGCGCGAGACGGGCTGGGGCGTGTATTCCTTCTTCAAGTACGATTTCCTGCGCAAGCACCAGAAGCGCGTGGCCCAGGTCATGGAGGAGATCGGCAGCGAGATGCAGGTGGTCAAGGACACGGCCGCCGTGCCCGCCAAGTGGGTGCGCAAGGCCCTGGGCCGGGACAACGGCAAGGGCGCGCTCAAGGAAGCCGAGAAGAGCCTGACCCAGCTGTCCTGCTGGGACGAGGACGACTGCGGCACCGGGGCCGCCTACGTCAGCCCCCAGGCCCGCGAGGATCGCGCCGTGACCTGCCCCAACACGGGCACCCACGGCTGCAAGGACCTCTGGGCCCCGGACCTGTATCGCGATTTCGCCGGGGTCTGCTCCAACTGCGGGCACCATTTCCCCATGGAATACCAGTGGTACATGCACAACCTCTTCGACTACGACTCCATCTTCCAGTTCTCGCGCAACGTGGAGGCGGGCAACCCCCTGTCCTACGACGGGCTGGACGCCAAGCTGGAGAAGGCCAAGGCGGCCACGGGGCTGAAGAGCGCCTGCCTGACCTTCGAGGCGCGCATCAAGCACGTGAACCTGGTTTGCGCCATGCTGGTGGGCTCGTTCCGAGGCGGCACCGTGGGCGCGGCCGAGGGCGAGAAGTTCGTGCGCGCCTGCGAGCGCGCGCGGCGCAAGCACTATCCGCTTCTGGCCTACGTGCACGGCACCGCGGGCATACGCATCCAGGAGGGCGTCAACGGCGTCATCCAGATGCCGCGCTGCACCATGGCCGTGCGCCGCTACATCGAGGCCGGCGGCCTGTACATCGTGGTCTACGACACCAACTCCTACGCCGGGCCGGTGGCCAGCTTCCTGGGCTGCTCGCCGTATCAGTTCGCCATCCGCTCCGCCAACATCGGCTTTGCGGGACCGGGCGTGATCCGGGAGACCACGGGACTGGAACTGCCGCCCAACTACCACGACGCGCATCAGGCCCTGTCGCGCGGCCACATCCACGGCATCTGGGACCGCCGCGAGGTGCGCGAGAATCTGCATCAGGCCCTGCTGACCATGGGCGGCCGCAACCTGTACTACCGCTAGCCCGCGGCTGACAGCCAACGAAAACACGGACGGAACCGATAGTGATAGACGTCAAGGCACTCTTGGACGAGATGAAGGCCTCCCCCTACAAGGTGGTGGAGGTGCGGGCCCCGCATACGGGGGTGGTGGAGTTCCAGGCCTCCGAGCCGGGCACGGCCGTGCACGGGGTGTCCGGCAACTGGCGCGAACGGCCGGGCACGCTCCTGGCCACCCTGGAGCGCGAGCGCAACAAGAAGCCCGTGTACGCCCCCCTGGACGGCGAGATCGAGGAGGTGCGCGGCGAGTTCGACGGCGCCTTCGTGGAGGAGGGCACGCTCTTGTGCTCCATCCGCCACTATCTGACCCGCGAGGAGGTCATCGCGGCCATCCTCAAGAAGACGCTGTACCTGTTCCACGCCCCGGAGCAGGCCAAGTACTATTTCGTCCCCGAGGTGGACGTGAAGGTCAAGACCGCCGGTCCCCAGACCGTGCGCGTGGCCGACGGCATGGAGCTGTTCATCGTCTCGCGCATGAAGCGGGAGACCCCCCTGGCCTACACGGGTCCGGAGGGCATGATCTACGCCTTGTATTTCAAGCACAACGAGAGCGTGGAGGCGGGCGCGCCGCTCATCGGCGTCTGCCCCGAGGACCAGCTGTCCCAGATCCAGGACGTGGTCAGCAGGGTGCAGAGCGAGTGGGAAGAACGCTAGGGCAGAACGGGGCGCTTGTCGCCCGTGTGGCCCGCCGCCGTGCTCGGGGAGGGTTCCCATGGGCAGGTTTCTGCAGATCCGCGTGAGCGCGTCCACGTTCCGGCCGGAGGACGTGTGGCGCGCCTGGCCCCGGCTGTCGGCCCTGGCCTGGCCGTATCCCCCGGTGGTCGCCGGGCCCCCGGCGCAGGAGCGCGGGGTGCTGGAGCTGGTTGCGACCCTGGGGGACCGCGTCCGCTTCGAGCTGGAGCAGGGGGAGCTCAATCCCGATTTTCTTTCCGGCATCGAGACCGCCCAGGCCCTGTGCGCGGATATGGATTCGGCCCTGGCGGACTGGGACGCGGGCCGCGCCAACAGCCTGAGCCAAGAGATCGAGGCCGCCCTGGACGACCTGGAAAGGCTTGCCCCGGAGGCGCCTTTTGTCGTATCGAAGCCCGATGCGGATTCGGGGAAATCCCGGTCGCGCCGGCAGGAGGGCGGAGCCGCAAAGGCTCGCTCCGGCGATTCGCAACCCAGAGGAATTTTTCGTTTTTTCAAGCGTTGAAAGCTAACCGAGGAGACTGATATGGCTTCTTTGAACCGGGTGATGCTTATCGGCCGCCTGGGCGTGGACCCCGAGCTTCGCTACACCCAGTCCGGCCAGCCCGTGGCGAATTTCCGCATGGCCACGGACGAGTCCTATCGCGGCCAGGACGGCAACATGGTGGAGCGCACCGAGTGGCACCGCATCGTGGTCTGGGGACGCCAGGCCGAGCCCGTGGCCAACTATCTGCACAAGGGCAGCATGGTCTACGTGGAGGGCTCCCTGCAGACCCAGAAATGGCAGGCCAAGGACGGGTCGGACCGCTACACCACGGAGATCAAGGCCATGCGCGTGCAGTTCCTGGATCCCAAGAGCGCCGGGCAGGGCGGTTACGACGGCCCCCGCGCCCAGGGCGCGCCCCAGCAGGGCGGCAACCGCAGGCCGGCCCCGGCTCCGCAGGGCGGCGGCTACGAGGACGAAGACCTCGGCCCGGCCTTCCCCAGCGAGGCCAGCGGCATGGACGACGTGCCGTTTTGATGATTCGTGTTTAGTATGTGTCCAGTTAGGGGGACGGCAATAGGCTGTTAGTCCCTGACTGGCAAGGCTTAAGTGAGATTACAGAGGGTGGTTCGCCACCCTCTTTTTTTGTCTTAATTGTTGCCGTTTACTTCGTTTTTAAATCTGATTAGTATTGTTTCTAGTGTCGGTCGTGGCTCCGATCACCACCAGAATACATTGCCTAGCGTCGTCGGCCCGGACATTGAAATAGACGCCATCGGCCCAGAGGTAGACGTAGCGTCGTTCTTTCAGTGAACGTGTGAGCCACTCGCGGTGCTCGTCCTGCCAGCTCTGCTTCAACCGACTGATGGTATTGGCTGACAACCCTTTTGCTCCAGGACCGCGAAGGGCCGCAAGTGCTTCAGAGAAGTCGCCGGTGGACACTCCGCGTAGGTACAGCAACGGGGCAAGAACACCTCGATCCGCTCCGCGCGTTTGAGGTAGGGCGGCACGAGGCGTGAAGTGAACTTGATGCCCCGGCCCAGCCTGTCACGCACCTTCGGAACTCGCACTGTGACCGGGCCTGCGCCGGTGAGGATGTCCATCTCGGGCAGGTAGCCGTTGCGGACGACACTTCTCTTGCCGCCGGGCAGAGCCAGGGAAATGCTTGCCAGCAATTCCTGCAATTTGGCTTCCAGTGCCTGGGCGATGATCCTTCGCGCTCCTTCCCGGACCCGTTCCGTCAGGGCATCCAGGCCTGACGCTTGTCCGTTGAGGTTAGAAACGATAGCCTTGCTCATGGGTGGTGTACCACCGATTGTCGGTTATTCATTGTGGATTGCTCACCCGACAGGGTACGTCACCCTCTTTACGGCTTCAAACACCAGAAATTGTCATAACTCCCAGCGGATGCTGAGGCAACGTTCCGGCTGCCATTTGGATGGTTGGGAACAAACCCATCAAAAGGGAGAACTTCTTCATTTTCAAGAGGAAGAGTCAGATCAAGTCGGGCCTTGCCCACCTGACGGATCCATTGTTCCAGTTGAGGCTGGGATGTCGCCAACAGTATCCATTTAGAACCGCATCATGGGAGGGCCATCACCTAACTTGCTTTTTCATCGAATTAATTGAAGTCACCCGAGAGTTTTGATATGATTATCCGAAAAGTAACCAGATGAAAATCAAAACATTTTTTAAAATGACTAACAATTTTTTGGAAATGCACAAAGCCATCCTCGGGTCCATTCGCGAACCATTGATCCTCCTGGATTCGGGCTTGATAATAGTGACGGCCAATCCCGCCTTTTATCAAATGTTCCAGGTCAAGCCCACCGAGACAGAGGGCTTGCTGATCTATGATTTGGGCAACCGACAATGGGACATCCCCCGACTAAAGGTGCTGCTGGAAGATATCCTTCCTCAAAACACCAGTTTTCACGATTTTGTGGTGGAACACGACTTTGAAGCCATCGGGCGCAAGGTCATGAATTTGAACGCCAGGCGGATTTACGACGAAGGGGGCCACGGTAACCTGATTTTGCTGACCATCGCGGATGTGACCGAGCGTGAGCATTATACACAGCATCTCGAGGAGCTGGTTGAAGAACGAACGGCCGAAATTCGTAAACTCAAGGAGCAGCTTGAAGCCGAGAAGGCCTATCTTCAGGAAGAGATCAAGCTGGTTTACAATCACGAGGATATTGTCGGCAATAGCGACGCGCTTAACTATGTGTTTTTCAAGGTAGAGCAAATTGCCTGCACCGATACGAACGTGTTGCTTCTCGGAGAAACCGGAACAGGCAAAGAATTGGTGGCGAGAGCCATTCACGTCGCAAGCTTGCGCAAGCATCGCGCCCTGGTCAAAATGAATTGCGCGGCGCTGCCTTCGAATCTTATAGAAAGTGAACTCTTCGGCCATGAAAAGGGCGCGTTCACCGGCGCGCAGGCTAGGCGGCTGGGGCGCTTTGAAGTTGCCAACGGCGCGACGCTTTTTTTGGACGAGATCGGCGAATTGCCTCTGGAACTCCAGCCCAAGCTGCTCCGCGTGATCGAAGACGGAGAGTTCGAACGCCTGGGCAGCTCGGAAACCAAAAAAGTGGACGTGCGCATCATTGCCGCCACCAATCGCGACCTGCAGGCGGAAGTCCAAAAAGGCTCCTTCCGGGAGGATTTGTGGTACCGACTGAACATCTTTCCGATCACCATGCCGCCTCTGCGCGATCGCCTGGACGACATCCCGCTGCTGGTCAATTTTTACATCGACCGGATTTCAAGAAGACTGGGCAAAACCATCAGGGTGGTACCGGAGGGTGTGATGGACGCGTTGCAACAATACCACTGGCCCGGCAATGTTCGCGAACTGGAAAATGTCCTTGAGAGGGCGGTGATCAACTCCTCGGGTCCCAAGCTGCGGTTGGTGGATGACCTGAAAAAGCCTCGCAAGGACACATCCAGGCTTGAGCAAACTCTGGAGCATGTTGAACGGGATTATATCACGCGCGTGCTTGAACAGACCGGCTGGAAGGTGAGCGGCAACAACAGCGCCGCTGAAATCCTGGACCTGGACCGCAGCACCTTGCGCGCGCGTATGCGCAAACTCAACATCCGTAAGCCATAACATTTCAATCAACGTCCCGATCCGAGCGGTTCCGTTCATGGGCCCTTGTGACAATCCGCGGTTGTGACATTGGTCAAGCATCACCCCCCCCCGGTGTGCTGAGATGGTTATCACCTGACAGTTGGCCATGAAATGAGCGTGGTCATGACGTTCTCCTGGTTAAAGGTTGGTGAAGTTTCGCAACTCCAGCCGTACCCCAACCAAGGGCGGCATGACCACTTCGCTTTTGTGGTCTACTGTCAGGTGATAACTAAATCAGCACATACTGGTGATTGCAGCTGGCGGTGACGGCGCCCATTTTAAGATGTCATCCATTACTCACCCTTCCACCGTTTTCATTTCTTCGTTTCCAACCTTATCTTCTGAGTGTGAAGTAGGAACCACAGGACCCTTTTCGCGTGTGGTGATCTCCAGCATTTGTCTGAGCTCTTCGCCTTGCACGCTCTCCTTTTCGGAAAGCATATGGGCCAAATCGTCCAGGACGGTTCTGCGCTCCGCGAGAATGTTACGCACTCGCTGATGGGCTTCGTCGACTAAACGCGCGACCTCGTCATCTATTTGCGAGGCTTTGGCTTCGCTGTAATTTGTCTTTGTCTGGGAAAAGCCCTCTGGCAGAAACATCGCCTGGCGCGGACGCTCATAGCTTACCAGGCCCAGCAGATCGCTCATGCCGTATTCCGTGACCATGGCCCGGGCGATGTCGGAAGCCCGCTGCAGGTCGTTTTGCGCTCCGGTGGAAACTTCATTGAACACCAACTCTTCCGCCACTCGGCCGCCCAAAAGGACGGCCAGACGATCATTCAGTTCCGAGCGCGTCAATAAGTAACGATCCTCGGTCGGCTGCTGTTGCGTGTATCCGAGCGCGGCAATGCCCCGGGGGATGATGGATATTTTGTGAACAGGGTCTGCATGTTCGACAGATTCGGCCACAATGGCATGCCCGGATTCATGAAATGCGACAATTTCTTTTTCCTGCGCGTTCATCACCCGGCTTTTTTTCTGCAGTCCCGAAACCACCCGGTCGATGGCCTCGTCGAAATCGACCGACTCCACGGCTTCTTTATCGTTGCGGGCCGCCAGCAGCGCGGCCTCGTTGATGATGTTGGCCAGGTCCGCGCCCACGAAGCCCGGGGTGCGGCCGGCGATCTGGCGCAGATCGACGTCGGGGCCTAGCGCAACGTTTTTGGAATGTATTTTGAGGATGGCCTCCCGGCCGTTGATGTCCGGGCGGTCCACCAGCACCTGCCGATCCAGGCGCCCCGGGCGCAGCAGGGCCGGGTCCAGGATTTCCGGCCGGTTGGTGGCGGCCATGATGATGACGCCCTTGTTGGTTTCAAAGCCATCCATCTCTACCAGAAGCTGGTTCAGCGTTTGCTCCCGTTCGTCATGCCCGCCCATCACATTCATCCCCCGGGCCTTGCCTAACGCGTCCAGTTCATCAATGAAGATGATGCAAGGCGCTTGCGCCGCAGCCTGGGAGAACAGATCGCGAACGCGGGCCGCTCCCACGCCGACGAACATCTCCACGAATTCAGACCCGCTGATGGAAAAAAAAGGCACTTTGGCCTCCCCGGCGACCGCCCGGGCCAGAAGGGTCTTGCCGGTTCCCGGCGGCCCCACCAGCAGCACCCCCTTGGGAATTCTCCCCCCCAATTTTTGAAATTTTTTGGGGGTTTTCAAGAATTCGACCACCTCAGCAAGCTCTTCTCTGGCTTCATCGATGCCGGCCACATCGGCAAAAGAGACCTTGGTGTCGCTTTCCGCGAAAATCTTGGCCTTGCTCTTGGAAAATGACATGACACCCATGCCCGGCCCCATCTTCTTCATGATGAATCTCCAGATCAGGTAGAAAATTCCAAGGGGTATAACCCAGGAGAGAAGGCTGGTCAGGAATTTATTCTCATACTTGCCAGCATAACTGATACTGTGCTCATCAAGATTCTTCACCAACTCCGGATCAGGCACTCGAACAGTGGTGAATGATCTTTTCGGCGATCCTGCGACCTCGCCAGTGATGTTATCCGGTCCGATGACCAATTCCCCCGCGATTTTCTGGTCGACATACTGTTTGAACTGACTGTAGGAGATCGTCTCTGTCTTTGAAGAAAACATAAGCTGCTGTATATAAGGGAGTGCAAGCATGATCAGCACAAAGTAGAAAAGATTGAATCGCATCTTGCCTGGCGGAGTAGTCTGCTTTTTGGGATGGTTGCTGAATCCTAAGAATGCACGCAGTTTATCCGCTATATTGCCGAGCGTATATTTGGGGTCATTGTGGGCCATTTCTATTTTTCTCTTTTGTACAAAGGGTTCTGGCGACAACAGGAAATGCACTGACCGATTTACTTGTCGCAATTGCAGCGCAAGCGATCAATTTGTGAATTTCATCGTCGCCTATTTATGCTTTTCCTTTTGTTTAATATCGCATCCACTCTGAGCTTCTGGTTTTATATTTTCAAGTGTATGAACACGAATTTCCAATGGTAAACGCTCACAATAGCTAACGGCATGGTCATAGGCAAAACTATTTACTTTTGGATGCCTCCTCTGCTGGCGCATCTTTTCGCACCACTGGGGTAGATGGGATCTGAGCGTTGTTTGGATTTGCGTTTTTGATGTATTGATAGAAGTCGCTGTCAGTTGTCAGAATCAGCACAGAATTCGGATTTGTCTTGTCCTTGTAGCTTTCAAGAGTCCGAAGAAACGAATAGAACTCTGGGTTCTTGTTATACGCTTGGCCGTATATGCGCGTGGCGTCAGCGTCGGCCAGGCCTTGAATCTCCTGCACCCGACGGTAAGCGGTGGAGCGGATTTGACGCAGTTCTTTTTCCATTGTGCCCAGGATCTCTGCGCTGCGCCCCTCGCCTTCGGAGCGAAACTGCGCTGCGATGCGTTTGCGCTCGGAGATCATGCGCTCGTAGACCTTTTCGCGAACGCTTTCCACATAGTCGAGCCGCTTGATGCGTATGTCCACCAGCTCGATGCCGTATTGCGGGATGATCTTTTGTGCTTCAGCCAGTATCGTGCGGGTGATTTCCTCCCTGCCACGAGCGATCTCTCTCTTGAGCTCTTCTTCACGTTCCTTTGGAACTTCCTTCAAGGCTTCGCCCTTGGGCGCTTCCCATGAAGCGCTGCGCACGAGTTCCACGAGCTCGCTACTCGACACTTGGTCGCGGACCACGGAATCGAGGATATCGTTGAGGCGCGACTGAGCTCCTTCTTCGCTGGCCACGTTCTCCAGGAATTTTTTGGCGTCAGCAATCCGCCAGCGGGCGGTGGTATCCACCCAGATGAACTCACGTCCCTTGGTGGGGACTTGGTTCGGGTCACCGTCCCAGACCAGTAGACGTTTTTCAAATCGGCGGACCTCCTGCACAAAGGGCAGTTTCATGTGCAGCCCCGCCTCGGTGATTGGCGCTCCGACCGGTCGGCCGAACTGGACGACGATGGCCTGCAGCCCTTCTTCCAGCGTGTACAGGCCATTATACAGTACTATAGCGACCACCACTGCGAGCGCGATGCTTATTGTTTTCACGGTATATTTCATGGCTTGTTTCCTTGTCCTGCGGGCTGCGGTGCACTGGATTCAATTGGAAGCCAGGGCACCATTGCCTTCTGGTCTTGATCAACAATATAAAGCCCTTTCATGTACGACAGGAAACCGGTCATGGCCTCCAGATACAGCCGGCGTCGCGTAACCTGCGGGGCTTGCAGGTACTCTCCAAGAATGGCCTCGAATCGCGTGGCCTCTCCTTCGGCGCGATTTACGCGTTCCAGGGCATAGCCTTCGGCCTCGCTGATGCTCTGCGCGGCCACGCCCCGGGCTTTGGGGATTTCCTGGTTGGCCTGTTCCTGGGCTCTATTGATGGTGCGCTCTTTGTCCTGGCGAGACTCGTTGACCTCATTAAAGGCCGGCTTGACCGTATCCGGCGGGGTGACATCCTGGAGCTCCACCGTTACCAGACGGACTCCAGTGTCATAACCAGTGAGAATTTTTTGAATTTCTGCTTTTGCTTCACTGGCCACCGCCACCCGCCCGGTGGTCAGCACATCACTGCCAAGGCGATTGCCCACTGCGCGACGCATGACAGCTTCAGTGGTATCTCGGATGGTTTTCGATGTATCTCGTACATGAAACAGGTAACGGATAGGGTCTTCGATGCGATATTGGACGATCCATTGGACATCAATGACGTTTAAGTCTCCGGTGAGCATCAGCGATTCGTCTTTATATTTTCCGTGAGTATCATAGCGAGTTTTTTCACCGGGAACGGTGGACATCGTTCGAAAACCGAATTCTTCTTTCAGCACCCGCGCCGTGGGCACCAAGCGGACTGTTTCGATGCTGTATGGCAGTTTGAAATGTAGCCCAGGGCTGGCTGTACGCATGACCTTACCGAACCGTTGAACAATTCCAGTCTCCTCGGGCTGAACTGTGAACCATGCGGTCCATAAGCTTATCACCACGAAACCGGCGACAAGGATGAGAATTGGACCACCTTTGATTCTTCTCGAGTTCTGCCGAATGTTTTCCAGCACATTTTCCAGTGTCAGCGTAGAGCCTCCAGGGGAGTGATTCAATTCAGACATAACCTGCCTCCTGATTCATGCATCGAGTATTGGCATGGATTCTTGTTGGTTCATAGGAATTGCTGATACTCATGTTGCGGCTTTTTACTGAATATGCAGTTCGCATATCCTCCGGAAATGGTATCCGTAGATGGCCAGGGTTACCGCCAACGGAAACATTCTTGGCCTCCGCGTCAGCGTCCATGCCAACAGTCGCCAGTATTGGAACCGCTCTTTGCCCAAAATGCCGAGCCGCACGCTGGCGCGCCAAAACGCGAGGAATCGCTGAAATTCCACGGGAGTGGTCGCCACCGGCGCCTTGAGAACCCCCAAGAATCGCTTAACCCGTCGGTAGTAGAGGCGTGGCGAGTAAATTTCCTTCATGATGGCGCGATATCCAGCGATCAGTTTGTCGAGCCCCATGGCCGGGATGATATTGGTGCATCCGTCCACATTGTCGCCGGAAAACTCCCCGCTTACGCGCTGCTCTCCCACAAGGCGATCAAACAGCCGTGTTCCCGGAGGGGCCTGGAGCATGCCCACCATGGCTGTTACGATGCCGCTTTGCTGAATGAAATCTATCTGGCGTTGAAAAATCGACGGTGGGTCATTGTCAAAGCCCACGATGAAGCCGCCCATGACTTGCAATCCGGAGCGATGCATTGTTATGACATCTTGAATCAAGTCTCTGTTTTTATTTTGGGTCTTTGCGCATTCGGTGAGGCTGCCCACGTCCGGCGTCTCTATGCCAACAAATACGGAGTCGAATCCCGCCTGGGTCATCATGTCCATCAACTCGGGGTCATCGGCAAGATTGATCGAGGCTTCCGTAAAGAAAACAAATCCCTTTTTACCCTGGCGCCATTTGATCAACTCAGGCAGCAAGTGGTTTTTGAGGGAAGATTTGTTGCCGATAAAATTGTCGTCCACGAAAAAGACATTGCCCCGCCAGCCTGTCTGATACATGGCGTCCAGCTCCGCGACCACCTGTTGTGGCGTCTTGGTGCGTGGGGTGCGCCCGAGCAGTGCCGTGATATTGCAGAATTCACAATTGAAGGGGCAGCCACGGGAATACTGAATGCTCAACGAGGCGTAGTGGCGTATATCAATCAAGTCCCACATGGGGATAGGGCTGCGGCGAATATCGGGGTAGTCGGCCGCCTGGTAGAGGGGGTTCGGGCGCCCATTATTCAAATCGGCTAGAAACGCAGGCAGCGAGGCCTCGGCTTCGTCCAAAACCAAATGGTCCACCATCGCAAAATCATTAGGTTGCGCAGTGAAAAGCGGCCCGCCGGCAACGATTGTCAGGCCCTTGGCCTTGCACCGGTCAATGACGTCCATGGCCGACTGGCGCTGAACCGCCATCGCGCTGATAAAAGCCATGTCGGCCCATGCCAGATCGTCGTCGCCAAGGGCGTCCACATTCAGGTCGACAAGGCGCAGTTGAAAATGATCCGGCAACAGCGCCGCGACCGTGA
This sequence comes from Desulfocurvus sp. DL1XJH-121, assembly GCF_054819825.1. NCBI lineage: Bacteria > Pseudomonadati > Thermodesulfobacteriota > Desulfovibrionia > Desulfovibrionales > Desulfovibrionaceae > Desulfocurvus > Desulfocurvus sp. DL1XJH-121. The sequence goes on along the minus strand of NZ_JBTVWW010000010.1, from coordinate 11,808 downwards.
TGAGGCCAAGGGGTGGTAACGCCGCTTTTTTGCGGATGAACCGTAACGCGTAGGAGAAAGACCAAAACGTATCGGGAAATATTGGATAGATTAAGAGAATATTCATATGGTAAGGCTCCAATGTTATTACTGTTTTATATGCTTATAGTCTTGAGGTGCCTTGCTTTGTAAACGGAATTTATTCCCTCTGATGATGAAACCGTATGAATTGCAATGTCCAGTGCTTCACGTAAAAGCGTGTTTGTTCCCATCAACACGCTGAATTGATGAGACGTAAAATACAGTTCAAGATCCTTGCGGTTTTCCCACTCTCCCAGCAGGCTGAAGCGATTTTTGTCTTCAAGTTCACAATAAATGTCGAATCTCAAGCATCCTGTTTGTCCCGTAGCGTTTTTCTCTATCGTGAGAAGTGTTTGTTTCAGCTCAAGTTGCTTTTCAGGTGTTGATGTCATGGATATTATAGTGAGTATCATTAAATGAACCTCTTATAAATACGTTCTTGCTAATCTAATTGATTTTGTACGCATGAATGTTAGATCATGGTGAAGATTTATAATTACTGAATGAAGAGCATCGCAGCTCGGCGCAATTTTCTAGCTGGATTCTGAAGGCGATCAGCCACCTCATGGATGAATCTTCTCTTTATGAATAATGCTTGAGGTGAATCTTTCTTGAGTAGTAGCAATATATGTACCACATTTTATTCTAAACATTATCTTGTGCATCAAGCTGATTTATATGAAGAACCTTTCATGTGAATGCCCGCTGGCTACACCACATGCTTGTGAATATCGTGGTCATATTCGACCATTGGTCAGATATGGCCTAGACAGTGTATTTGTGGCACGTAAGCCCAATCAGAATAGTATGTATTCTCTGTTTAAAACAGAGTTGAACGGTTTGACTGGATTCTGAAGCGTCAAAATTGAAGTGGTGTACTTTGTTTCAAAGGTTCTCTTGGATTTTACAATATTCTTCTAGGAATCAGGAAAGAGTTTTCACAACGCGGGTTAGTGCTCGCAACGTATTGCTGCGAACGCAAACCGTCAACGCGCGTAGCTGGTTGCATTACTCGTAGCCTTCAGAACGGACACACCGTAAGCGGGGTCAGGTGATGATAGTAGCGGGGGTGCCTCATCAATCTTTTGCGGGCTGGCAGCTCCCCCGCTGTTCAGCTCAACGCAACCTCTACGTGATGCTCCTGGTGGTCGTCCACGAGGGGGAGCAAGCCTTGTGGGCGTGCAATATCCTTGATGTCTGGACTTGGGACAGCGACTCCATCCAGAGTGACGCGGAGCAGTTGTTCAGTTGTTTCCCCAACGCGGTTGACGGTAATGTGATAAACGGTTTCTCGATAGCGGTAGTGGACTACGTAAGACTTCCAGTGCGCTGGCACGCACGGCGCTATTCGCAACCGATCCACCTCAAGGCGCAGTCCCAGGAACTCCTCCACGATCAGGCGATACATCCAGCCTGCGGCGCCAGTGTACCAGGTCCAGCCCCCTCTGCCGGTGTGCGGCGGCGTGCTGTAAATATCAGCGCACATCACGTAGGGTTCGACCTTGTATCTTTCAGCATCTTTTAGCTGGAGCCCGTGATTGATGGGGTTGAGCATGGCGTAGAGCTCCCATGCCCGGTCCTCGTCGCCCATCATGGCAAAGGCCATCGCAGCCCAGATGGCGGCATGGGTGTATTGGCCGCCGTTTTCACGCACGCCGGGGGCGTATCCTTTGATATATCCAGGCTCCAAGGTCGAGACCTCGAAGGGTGGCGAGAACAGCTGGATCAACTGTGCCTCGCGTCGCACCAATCGTTCATCCAACGCCGCCATGGCACTGCGGGCTCGCGACGGGTTGCCTCCGCCCGAAATGACCGCCCAGCTCTGACTAATGGAGTCGATTTGGCATTCCTTGCTGTCTGCCGAGCCCAGAGGGGTCCCGTCATCGAAGTAGGCGCGCAGATACCAATTCCCATCCCAGGCATGGGCTTCGATGTGTGCGGCCAACGCGACGGACTGCTCCGCGCAAAGATCGGCAAACTCCGTATCACCCCGGTCCCGCGCCAGGCCAGCGAACAGGTGGAGGGTTTCGTACAGAAACCACGCGAGCCAAACGCTTTCGCCCTGGCCTTCAGCGCCCACCAGGTTCATGCCGTCGTTCCAGTCGCCGCTGCCCATTAAAGGCAAATGGTGCGCGCCAAAGCGCAGGCCGTGTCGGATTGACCGCCTGCAGTGTTCGTAGAGGCTTGCGGCCTCGGTCGAACGCTGCGGTTGGTCGTAGTAGGCCTCTTCCGTGGGGGACAGCTCGCGACCCTCCAGGAACGGCGCCAACTCCTCGAGCACGCCCGTATCGCCGGTGGCGAACACATACCGGCAGGCCGCATAAGGCAACCACAGGTAGTCGTCGGAAATATGGGTGCGGACGCCTTGGCCATTGGGCGGATGCCACCAGTGCTGAACGTCTCCCTGGAGGAACTGGCGCCCGGCGCAGCGCAGCAACTGCTCGCGGGCGAGCCACGGCGTCGCGTGGATCAACGCCATGGTGTCCTGCAATTGGTCGCGGAAGCCGTAGGCGCCGCCGGACTGGTATGTCCCGCTGCGCCCCCATAGCCTGCAGGAGAGCGTCTGGTAGACCAACCAGCCGTTGGCCAGCATGTCCAGCGCGAGGTCCGGCGTGCTCACCTGCACCGCACCCAGGGTGTGGTTCCAGTATTCCCATACCGATTCCAACGCCTGCCGCGCCCCGACCGGTCCGCCGAAGCGCTGGGAATAGTGCCGCGCCTCGTCGGTGTTGCGGGCCGAGCCGAAGACGAACACGATCTCGCGCTCTTCCCCGTCGACCAGATCGATTTGGGTTAGCATCGCGGCGCACGGGTCTGGGCTGGCGCCCGTTCTGCCCGACAGACGTTTACGGCGCATTGCCGCTGGGCTAGCCAGGGAACCGTTGCGGCCGATGAACTCCGTTCGGTTTCCGGTTGCCGAGCGTTCCAGCTCGCTGACTTGCGCAAACGTGATCCAGTCGGAAAACTCTCGGCTGAAGGCATTGCGGGCAAACAATGCACCGCTTTGCGTATCCGTTTCGATGACGATGTGCATCAGATTGGTGTGTCGCCATTCGCCAAGCACCAGCTCCCAATACCCGGCAAGCGACAATCTGCGCGGCCGACCTGAATGGTTTCGGAGCGTAATCACTACGAGCTTCACGGGTGCGTCCATTGCCACGTATGCGGTTAGCTGCGAGGAGATGCCTTCTTCGAAATGCTCGAACACGCTGTAGCCGAACCCGTGCCGACAAACATACCCCGAGCGGCCGCGGGCAGGCAGCGGCGTTGGCGACCAGAACACGCCCGTGTCGTCGTCGCGGATGTAGAAGGCCTCGCTGCTGCTGTCGCTCAGCGGGTCGTCGTGCCACGTGGTCAATCGGAATTCGTGGGCGTTTTCAACCCAGGTGTAGCCGCCACCGCTTTCGGTGACGACCGTGCCTATGTGCGGACTGGCGATGACATTGGCCCAGGGCGCGGGCGTGTTTTGCCCCGGCTCCAGGGTGATGACGTATTCGTGTCCATCTCGGGTGAAACCGCCAAGGCCGTTAAAGAAAATGCGCTCACGCTCCAGCAGGGGATGAACTTGTCCCGCAGTCTGCCGTTCCTGGGGTGCCAGATGATATGCCCCGGGCCTTGCCGACTGGCGGCGTTCAGGCGGTTCCACCGAGGTTTCGACAATGTCGGTAAGCACGACGCGGGCCACAGCCTGAAACAAGACTCGATCCGTCTCGGAAAGCTCGTCGGCTCGCCGCAAGAATACACCGCCTGGCTTGTCGACAACCTGCGCTTCGGATCCGCTGTTGATCAATCTAACGATTTCGTCTTGCAGGACCGCCCGGTAGCCCGAGAAATCCTCGTTCATGATCACCAGGTCCGCCGCAAGGCCTTTCATTCGCCAATAGGCGTGGGCCTGCAGCATCTGTTTCACCAGGTCGATTCGTTCAGGGCCGTCAATCCGAATGAGCACGATAGGCATGTCGCCCGAGATGCCGAAGCGCCACAACCCAGACTGGCCAAGTCTGTTGCGGGCGATAAGGCTTGGCGCGGCACGGTGCAAGTCACTGGAAAAAATGACTGAGGAAGCTAGGTGGCCGAAAATCTGCGCATCGGCCTCGTTCGCGTTGAGGTGACGCAGCACTTCCTGGCTCTGGAACCAAGCCATTTCAAAGGCACGTTCGACAAAATGGCGGTCGCAGTACTTTTCCAGCAACGCCAGCGCCGCGTTCCGCGTTTCCGCCACGCCGGTGATGATCTGCACGGTGGCAGATTCGTCCGGCGGCAAGTTAACCGTGCGACGGATGGCCACGATGGGGTCGAGCGTCGAACCAGCCGAATTTGAAAGCAGTGCGGGGCTGTTGCCCTCTTGCAAGGCCGCCGGATTTGCCGTCGTCCGTCCCCGCCCAATGAACTTGGCTCGGTCTGTCTCAAACGAGGCGTCGTCAATGGCTACGCCCGGCGCTGCCATCAGATGAAACATCCAGGGCGGCTTCTCCCCTGGGGAGCGGGGCCGCCGCGTGCAAAGAATCGCCTGCCGGTCATGCAGGATTTCGGTTTGCACGAACAGGTTGCTGAAGGAACGATGGGCCAAGTCGGCATTCAGGGGCGCCAGCACCACCTCCGCGTAGCTCGTCACCTCGATGAGGCGCTGGCGGGAGGACTGGTTCGCCAGTGTGACGCGACGGATCTCCACATCGTCTTCCGGCGAGACGCTGATCTCGGTGTGTGTTTCGATTTCCTGGTCGCGCCGTCGGAATTCCGCGCGCGCCTGCACGAAGGTTGCCTCGTAGCGATCCGCCTTGCTCCGCGTGGGCTGATGCGCCACGGACCAATACCGCTCCGTTTCGCGGTCGCGCAAATAGATGAACGCGCCCCAACAGTCGCATGTGGAATCCTCCCGCCAGCGGGTCAGGGCCAGGTCACGCCACCGGCTGTAGCCCCCGCCGGCGTTGGTCGCCATGACGTGATACCTGCCATTGGACAACAGATGCACTTCGGGGATGCGTGTGTCCGGAGTTGCGTACGCCCGCATGATCGCCCCCGCAGCGGCAACGGGTGGTCGCGCCGCAGCGTTCACTTCCGGGACATGGGGGTAGACCATGCCGCCTGATTTCGGCACACGCTCCTGCAACAGCAGTTCCGTAGCCCGCGTCAGGGGGGCGGACATGAATCGGCGCTGCATCGGCCTGTCCAGCAGCACATGCCCGAAGGACAACAGGCTCATGCCCTGATGATGCGCCATGAACGCGCGGACCATGGCGTTATTGTTGCCTGGCAAAACACGCGACGGCGTGTAGTCCAATGCTTCATAGAACCCATAGCTGCCAAGGCCCCCCATTGTGGCCAGTTCCTGCAGGTTTCGACATGCTTCCCGGGGCGCCACGGTCAACGCGAGCGCGCTGGCATACGGGGCAATGACCAAGTCCTCGCCTAAACCGCGTTTGAACCCCAAGCCAGGCACGCCGAACGCCCGGTACTGGTAAATATGGTGCATATCGGTGGTGTTGTAGCACGACTCGGAAATGCCCCAGGGCACGGCGCGTTGCCGGCCGTATTCGATCTGGCGCGACACCGCGGCTTTGCAGGTTTGGTCCAACAACGTGTTCTCGTAGCTTGGCAGCATCAACTGCGGCATCAGATACTCGAACATGGAGCCGCTCCACGATATGAGGCTCACGTCGCCGCCATGGCTCGTCAGCAGCCGGCCCATGGAGAACCAATGCTCCTGTGGCGCCTGCCCTTGCGCGATGAGCAAGAAGCTGGTCAGGCGGGCTTCCGATGCGAGCAGGTCGTAACAGGTCGGGTCGCGGTGGAGCTCACCCACGTCGTAGCCGATTGCCAGCAAGTCGCGCGTGGAATCGTAGAGAAAGTCAAACTCCATATCGCCCAGGCGGTCGCATCGTTGCACCAGGGAATTGATGACCCTGAGTCGTTCCAAGGCCCCTCGATAACGATCCGGCGCTGGCGTCTCCGTTCGTGCGGAGGAGGATGGCGAGGTCTCAGCCGCAGCCCTTTGCAACAACTTCGCAAGGGTGGGGATGTCGTTGGATTGCCGCGGCTCAGGGATCAACACTCGCAAATCATTTCGCAAATCGATGACTTGCTGATGAAGAGTTCGAGCCCAATAATGCCACTCTTCGTCACCATGCGGATCACCGACCAGAGAGGCCAGAAGCCCCTCGCCAGCGCGGTGAAGTGTTCCCAGCGTACTCTCAGCCTCGGACAGCGTCCGTGGCCGTTCGTTCCTTGCGCTGACGTGCAGGAGGTCCTGCAGGCGCTCGATACTCTGTGCAATAGTCGCAGGCGGCGACTGCGGCATGTATTCCACAAGCACCTGAAAGGTGTCCCGCAGCCCCTGGATGGCGTTCGGAGAAAGAACCGGGCGGTCTTTCAACTCGACCAGCCCTGCTTGCAGGGTGAGCAAGCAGGCGGCCAGGTTGCCGCTGTCCACCGCAGATACGTACTGCGGGCGAAGCGGCTGCAGTGTTCGGGTGTCGTACCAATTGTAAAAATGACCCCGATATCGCTCCAACTTCTCCATCGCAGCCAGGGTGGATTCGGTCCTGCGTAGCAGCGTTCCGGAGGAAATGTATCCAAAGTCGTAGGCTGCCAAGGTGGACAGCAGCGACAAGCCTATATTCGTGGGCGAAGTGCGCGAGGCGGTGGCCGCCGCTGGATACTCCTGAAAGTTGTCGGGCGGCAGCCAATTGTCCTGGGGGCCGACGAAGTCCGTGAAATAACGCCATGTTCTCCGGGCTGCCCCTCTCAGAAACGTTGCCTGCTCGGAGCTCACGTCCAGTCGGGCGGGCACGAGCGGCTTGCTGAGCCACCAGCCCGCAACCGGCGACGCCAGCCAGAGCATCGCAATAGGCGTCCAGGCGGGCCAAGCCATGGCCTGGTCGCTCCCCAACACACACGCCAACGCCAATGCCAGGGCCGGGGCAATCCACATCTCCACGAAATAATCGCCCACAGAGTGGCGCGCGTTGCGACGGGAGTATGACCGCATATGCCAGAGCAGCAACCCGCGTCTGGTATACAGCATCCGCACTCCAGACCGCAGAATGGCGTCCAGGCAGATCAACGCGTCGTAAGGCAAGAAGAGCAGTGACAGCATGGCGCGGGTCATCGGGCGGCCCGCGGATTGCTTCATCAACGTGAGCTGCACCCGCCACGAGTACTCTTCCGGCTTGCGGATAAGCTCGATCAGCGTTCGCAGCAGGGGGGGCAAAAACACCACGCCAACGGCCGCCAGGCTCCAGAGCCACGCCGCCCCCGGCCCGAACAGCCATCCCACTGCCAGCAAGGCCAGCAACGCCGGCGGCACAAGGCTGCGCCTGAGGTTATCGGCGATCTTCCATACCGAGAGCGGAGAAAGCGGATTTGCTTGCCGCTTCGCCTTCACGCCCACACACCCGGCAGGGCCGGGTACGCGCCGGAGCAACCAACCGGCAAGCTGCCAGTCACCGCGGATCCAGCGGTGTCGACGACTGGATTCGACGGCGTAGCTGGCCGGGAGTTCTTCGATGAGATCTACGTCGCTCACCAGCGCCGAGCGGGCGTAGCTGCTTTCCAACAAATCGTGGCTGAGAATGAGGTTTTCCGGAAAACACCCGCCGGTTGCCAGGCGAAACGCGTCGACATCATAAATGCCCTTGCCGAGGAAAGAGCCTTCCCCGAAAATATCCTGGTAGGCATCCGAAACCTCGCGGGTGTAGGGGTCAATGCCCGAATCCCCGGCGAACAGCCTGGCAAAGCGTGACCGACTTGCGCTTGCAAGGCTGATCGACACGCGTGGCTGCAGGATCGCATAGCCTTTGACAACGCGCTTCTTCACCGCGTCATACACTGGGCGATTGAGAGGGTGCGCCATGTTGCCGACAAGCTTGCGCGCCGTGTCGCGGGGCAGCTGGGTGTCGGTGTCCAGGGTAATGACGTATTGGATCGAACTGAGGATGGACAAATCACCGAGCATATCCGAGAACGCTTCGCGCCCCTCTCCCCGCAGTATGGCGTTGAACTGCTCCAGCTTGCCACGCTTGCGTTCGTAGCCCATCCATACTCGTTGGCAGGCGTTCCACGTCCGCGGGCGGTGGAAAAGATAAAAGGGATGTGTTTCTGGGTGCTTATCATTGAGCCCTCTGATGCCTGCGCGGGCCCGGTCCAGCAAGGCATCGTCGCCTGGCATGCTGCGCTCGGGCGCGTCGTGAAAATCGGTCAACAAGGCGAAGAACACGTTCTGATCGCGGTTGCCCAGATATCGAATCTCAAGGGCTTCGATCAGGTCATCCACCTCGTCTTGTTTATTCAACAGCGTGGGGACGACAACCATGGTCCGATGGGCAGAGGGAATTCCATTTGAGAAATCCAGTCGTGGAATAACGCGAGGCGGCAAGAGGAGCGTGGCCGCCAAGTTCACCAACGCGACGGCAACCGACGAGGCACAAAGAGCGCCGATGGCCGCAAAAAGCCAATACCGCCAGTCAGAAATCCCGAGCCTGCCCAAGGGCAAGAGCGTCATCCATGTCGCCAGCGCGGTGAGTATCAGAATGGGCCCAAGGTAGAGGGTAAGGCAGAACCGTCGCCCCGCCCTGCGCATCCGAGTCAGCCACGGCAGGTGATAGCCGAGGGCGCGCTCCAACAAGTCGCGCCCTGTTTCGACAAGATAGAAGCCGACATGCATCGAGCGGTCGCCGGCGTCCGATCGTTCCGCGGCAGTCTGTGCGAGGGCAATGGCCGCATGCGCCACCGCCGATTCACTGCGAGAAATGCCCCGTGCCAGATCCTCGATGACGTTCCGATAACGGTTGCGGGTTGTGAAATCCTGGGCGGTATGTAGTCCCGCCGGGTCGTCTGACAGGATGCGTTCGACGACACTGAGGGATTCGACAAAATCCTTCCAGTCCATTGCCCCGATGAACCGCAGGCTGCCGATGCTGTTCGCGATGGAGATCTGATTGGCCGCGGCGGTTCGGCCAGCCACGGCTGACAACTGCTCCGCAGTCACTCCCTGCTCACGCAGCTTCTGTTCGATCCAGGTTTCTATGAAGGCCATGACGTCCGCTTGCGTCTGAAGCCTGGCATAGAACTCTTCCACAAAGGGAGCCGTCAGTGGCACATCGGCATCGGCAAACTTAGCGAGCAGAAGAATGAGCTGTTTTGGGTCGTTGTCGGCGGTAGAAAGCATGCGGTCCGCCCACAGGATGGCTGCTTCGCGCTCCTTTCGCTGGTTGGCGATCCGTTTCCCGACGCGGCGCAGGTTTTCCAGCAGGGCAAGCTGCAGCATGATCGGAAAGGCCCACAGCTCGCCCAGCGTTAACGGCTCGACGGACTGGTACGAGGCAACTATCCGGGTGGCGTTTTCGTTGTCCACGCGGCCATCCATGTGGGAGATCAATTCCAAGGCCAAGTCATAGATGCGCGGGAATCCAGCCGACGGCCCTTCGGCTAATCGCGGCAGCCTCCGACTGTAGCCGCGCGGCAGGTGTCTGCGCGCCAAACTGATCTGCTGTTCGATGAGATAAAAGTTGTCGAGCAGCCACGCCTCCGCCGGCAAAATCCGTTGTCCTGGCGTAGCCTCTCCCGTCACCACCCCATACGCTGCCAGCAGAACGCGTTCGTTATCGGCCAGTCTCGAAAGAAGCTTGTCTTGTCCAGGAGTTGGGTCAATCTTGTGCATGCCGGCCAGGGCGGCCGCGTGGATCTCCAATTGTTTGATGCTGAGCAACTCAGATCGTAACAGTCCGGTCTCTGGGCCAGGATGCTGGGCTTTTTGGGCGCCTGCCGTGAACGCAAAATGCTTGAACGCCATGGCGTTCTCCTCGTTAATGGCTGAAAATCGTGATGAAGGTCAGTCGTTAAAAAGATACACCTTGAACAACGGAGAGTAACTCTGCGTGAATTTCATCATCCATTACAATAGAACAGAGGAAATCGTTCCAATATGCCTATGTGGAAACAACATTTTTAATATGCAAGTGAATTATTTCTGGTGATCCATGTCGTATGCCACGGAGGATTGCGCTTGCGAAAATTGTTTGAGGCTGATTATTTTCAGCAGAGTTGCATTACATGTTTTGTCGTTGAATGCATGCACTTTTTGAAAATGCATTCTTTAATTCGCTCGTCGAGAGACAAGGCACACACAGTACATTGCTAGGCATGATAGGGCATGTTATATAATAGAAACAGTAAATGCATTTTTGTCGTTTATGCCGCCAACTTATGTGTTATGTATAATAAACCGGTGCCAGAAGAGGCGAAATGCTTTGCAAGTATTCTATCAATGTATGAGGCAAGTTCATCGTAGATGGTTTCAACCTCACCCTTGCTTACGCTGGGTGTGTCCTCCGACGCGGCTTTCAGCTGATCAAACTTTTTCACAAGGCTATCCTTCTTGGCCTTGAACTCGGCAAGATGGGCGGTAGCGTCCTTCGCAACTCTGGGCTGGTTTCCCTTCTGGCAATCAAGTTAAGCTTATTGATTTTTTCATCCAGTTCCTCGATTCTGGATTTTATCTCGTCGAGATACTCTTTCACTTCGCCTCTCCTTACGCTGATTGTGTATGATTATATGTGCATTATAAAATATTTTTGGAAAAGGCAGCAGGTTAATATTGCTCAATGTTTCTTGTCCTTGTAGGAGGTTCAACTACTGTTAAAGAAATTTCAAGTTTGCACAACTTGCAGTTGGTATGACCTGCAAGGCTTGGGCTTCCCAGTGATGGATTACTAAAGGTGCTACGTTTAATATATGCTCTTCTTCATTTCTTTTGGCAAGACAGCAAAAGAAAAAAAGCCAACGACCCTGGCGGGGTGATTTCTAGGCGGCCGCCTCGGCCACCTTTTCTTTGTCCGTTTCTGCTTTACACGTGGCCTCTTGGTGTGGTTTTGATTAAGATTATCCAATGTGATTTGTTTTTGGGGCTGTCCTAGCTAAGAGTTCAGCTTACAGTTAGGATGGCCCCATGTACGAGAGGAAGAGTCGGCTCAGCATTCACAAGCGTTCACGCTTGATGGAACACTTCGTCGCCGGGACAACTGCCCGTGCTGCGGCCCAGCTCGTGGGCGTAAACAAGAACACGGCGGTTTCATTCTTTACTCGGCTGCGTAAGGTTGTTGCCGAGGAGATGGAGAAGGCTTCTCCTTTCTCCGGCGAAGTGGAAGTGGATGAGAGTTACTTCGGTGGACGCCGAAAGGGTAAACGGGGGCGTGGTGCGGCCGGGAAAGTGCCTGTTTTTGGGCTGTTGAAACGTGGATGCAAGGTCTACACGACAATGATTCCCAATGCCCAGAGGGCGACTTTGCTGCCGGTAATTGAGCGGATGATTTTGCCCGACAGCATCGTCTACACGGACGCTTTAAGCAGCTATGACGCCCTGGACGTGTCAGGCTTTCATCATGTCCGGATCAACTGTACAGAGATAGTATTCACCTGACACTGCCACCCCTGGCGGGGTGATTTCTAGGCGGCCGCCTCGGCCGCCTTTTTCTTGGTCTTCTCCGGCTTGGGCAGGCCGTCCAGGAAGGCCTGGTTCGGGGTCCTGCCGTTCATGTTCCGGCCCTGGTGCGTGCGCTCGTGGTTGTAGTGGCGCAGGTATTCGTCCAGGTCGGCCTGCATCTCCTCCAAGGACTCGTACCACTTCTGGCGGCCCTTGATGCGGAAGTGCTCGTCCAGAAGCGTCCTGTGCAGGCGTTCCACGAAGCCGTTGCTTTGCGGCCTGCGCACCTTGGTGGTGCGGTGTTCGATGCCCTCCAGTTGCAGGAAGAG
>NZ_JBTVWW010000104.1:0-269 GCF_054819825.1 Desulfocurvus sp. DL1XJH-121 | reverse complement strand
AGCGCGTCCGTCTCGACGATCGGGCCGCGGGCGGTGTTGACGAGGAAGGCGCCCTCGCGCATCGTCGCGAGCTCGCGCGCCCCGATCAGTCCCCGAGTGCCGTCGGTGAGCGGCAGGTGCAGTGAGACGGCGTCGGCACGGACGAGCACCTCGTCCAGCGTCGACACGAGCTCCACCCCGGCCGACCGCGCCTCGTCCTGATCCAGGATCGGGTCGTGGACCAGCACGGACATGCCCAGTCCGGCGGCGGCGACGCGGGCCACCCGCCT
>NZ_JBTVWW010000103.1:0-270 GCF_054819825.1 Desulfocurvus sp. DL1XJH-121 | reverse complement strand
GCTCGCCGCGGCGCCCGCCGTGGCGAACCCGGGGGCGGCGCTGAGCATCGCGCCGAACTTCCCCGCCACCACCTTCCCGGGCGATGCCTTCACCGCCCAGCTGTCGATCTTCAACACGTCGGACGCCGACGTGCCGGAGATCGAGATCCAGCACATCCACCTCAACGCGTCGTGCGCCGACGTCAACCACCCCTGCCTGCAACCTGACGGCAACGTATTCGACCTCGCCGCCGCCGGGACCGGCTCGCTGGCCTGCACCGGGATCGGGTC
>NZ_JBTVWW010000102.1:0-270 GCF_054819825.1 Desulfocurvus sp. DL1XJH-121 | reverse complement strand
CATTAACCATTACAATACCCATACCTGAAAACATATTGCCTAACACATGCATTACTGGATTGCCAAAGAATTCAATACAAATAAAGGATAATGCAAAAGCAATAAAGCCATAAGCCATCGTATTAGTTTTAGAAAATTTACGAATATATTTCAAAGAAAAAGCTGTTAGAATACCACCAATATTACCAATAGCAGTAACAATGGCGGTATAAGCTGTGCCTTTGCCCTTACCAGCTAAGACAATCGATTGATTAGCCATAAAAGTCATTA
>NZ_JBTVWW010000101.1:0-270 GCF_054819825.1 Desulfocurvus sp. DL1XJH-121 | reverse complement strand
GACGCCTACCTGCAGCAGGCCCGCGAAGCCTGCACGCTGCCGGTGCTGCGCAAGGACTTTGTGATCGACGCCTACCAGGTGTACGAGGCGCGCGTGCTGGGCGCCGACTGCATCCTGCTGATCGTCGCTGCGCTGGATGACACCCAGTTGGCCACGCTGTCCGAACTGGCGTTGTCGCTGGGCATGGACGTGCTGGTGGAAGTGCACGACATCGACGAGCTGGAGCGTGCGCTGCAGGTACCGGCGCCGATGATCGGCATCAACAACCGC
>NZ_JBTVWW010000100.1:0-270 GCF_054819825.1 Desulfocurvus sp. DL1XJH-121 | reverse complement strand
CCGCAATGGCCACCAGCAGGACCAAGCCGGTCAGTACCAGTCCGAACTTGGCCTCCGGTTGGGAGAGGAAGCGGCGGAAGAAGGACACCGGGCGGGCGTCACCGCGTGACTCTGCCGGTTCGAAACTCGCGGCGGGTTGAGTGACGGGAGTTTCCGGCGTCACCGGTTGATGGTTCTGCGCGCTCATGTGGAGGACTCCGTCCGCAGCTTGGGATTGGCCAGGATGCCGATCACATCCGCTATGAGGTTCACGACCACGTAGAACGCGGC
>NZ_JBTVWW010000099.1:0-271 GCF_054819825.1 Desulfocurvus sp. DL1XJH-121 | reverse complement strand
CATCAGGCAGAGCAGGGAAGCTTACACCGCGCAAAAGCGCCAATCAAACGTACCGCGAACATCCTCTGATCGTCAGCTCCCCATCAAACAAGCGGGAGAAGGGCTTTCGGAAAAGACAGCTGCTTTTCTGATAAAGGCTGCGGCAAAAGTATTAAAAATGCCGGCAGAAGAGATAAATCCGCTGGCTCCTCTGGATGAATACGGCATTGACTCTATTCTGATCGTTCAGCTGACGAACGAGCTGCGGGATCTCGTCCCTGATATCAGCAGC
>NZ_JBTVWW010000098.1:0-271 GCF_054819825.1 Desulfocurvus sp. DL1XJH-121 | reverse complement strand
GCCGCCAATTTGAGTTCGCAAACTGGGGCGGCGCCAGTAGCGATTGTGGCTAGACCATCACAGTACTCACCTCTATGTCAATACCTACTGACATAGATGTACGCGAAATGAGCACCCATTCTCCAACCCGGAGTTGTGCCCAATGCCGTATGAAACCCAGGGGGAAACATGGACGCCGATGTCATCATTGTGGGCGGGGGTTTGGCGGGTCTGGTGGCCGCCAATGAGCTGGTTCAGGCTGGAAAGCGCGTGGCGCTGCTGGATCAGGAGA
>NZ_JBTVWW010000097.1:0-271 GCF_054819825.1 Desulfocurvus sp. DL1XJH-121 | reverse complement strand
CGCTCCACGAAGCCGTTGCTTTGCGGCCTGCGCACCTTGGTGGTGCGGTGTTCGATGCCCTCCAGTTGCAGGAAGAGCTCGTACGGATGCCTGTCCGGCCTGCCGCAGAACTCGCGCCCGTTGTCCGAGAGCACCGTCTCGATCCTGGACCCGTGGCCCTCGAAGTACGGCAGCACGTCCTCGTTGAGCACGTGCACAGCCGTGACGGGCAGCTTGCTGGTGTACAGCCTGCCCCAGGCGTAGCGGCTGTGGCAGTCGATGACCGACTGCA